>NZ_JBHEEW010000014.1:0-143730 GCF_041930185.1 Mycoplana ramosa
TTTCCGGGGCTTTAGCGCCAGTTCCCGCCTTATCCCAGATATTCCCGGTAATTCCGGTCCTTCGTGTCAAACAACAGAGGGCAGCCGGCCCTGTCCGACTGCGCTCGTCCGCCTGCCGGAAGTACTGGTGCCAGACTTTCAACGAAAGCACGCGCCAGAGCGACAGTGATGCGCAGGCGGAAGCCTTCGACGGCGGGACTGTCGTAGTCGTCGACGTGCAGGCCGAAATTGTACAGCGCGAGATGATGGCCCGCCATTCGCGGCTGCTCAGTTCTTGTCGTCTGGCAGGACCGGCAGCGGGGCGATCTCGACGCCCTCCTCGATCAGCGCGCGGGCCTCCTCGGCCGTCGCCTTACCGATCAGGCCGCGCTGTTCGGCCTCGCCGTAGTGAACCTTGCGCGCCTCTTCGGGGAAGCGGTCGCCCACGTCCTCGGCGTTCGCCTTGATCGCGGTCACGAGCTCGCGCAACTTGCCGATCATCTCCTGATTGTGGGCGTTCATCACGGCGTGCCGCCGCTCTTCCTTCTTGCGGGCGGTCGAAACCGACGGGGCCATCAGGCGTTTCGTCACCCGCGGCGAGCCGCAGGTGGGGCAGTTGACGAGGGAGCGCTCTTTCTGCCGGTCGAAATCGTCGGCCGAGCCGAACCAGCCCTCGAATTCGTGGGCATTGTCACAGACGAGGTCGTAGCGGATCACGCGGCAACGCCTCCCTTCGCCGGCAGCGCCACCTCTTCCACCGTGAACGTGCGTCCGTTCCTGAGGTTGGGGATCCGGTCATGCGCGGCCCTGACCGCCCCGACGTCGACGTCGGCGACAATCACCGCCTCCCCCGTGCCGCCGGCCATGGCCAGCACCCTGCCCCACGAATCGACGATGATCGAATGGCCGAAGGTCTCGCGCCCGTCTTCATGCACCCCGGCCTGGGCGGCGGCGATGATTAAGACGCCGTTCTCAATCGCGCGGGCCCGGATCAGCGTCTCCCAGTGCGCCTCGCCGGTCTGCCGGGTGAAGGCGGCCGGAACGGAGATGATCTGCGCACCGGCCTGGGCTTCGGCCTTGAAAAGCTCGGGGAAGCGCACGTCGTAGCAGATGGCAAAGCCGAGCTTCGCGAAGGGCAAGTGCGCCACCTTGGCGACGTTCCCGGGCGTGTAGGCCGCGCTCTCGCGCCAGCTCTCGCCGTTGTCGAGGTCGACGTCGAACATGTGGATCTTGTCGTAGCTGCAGACGCGGGCGCCGTTCGGCGCAAACAGGAAACCGCGGTTGGCAAGCTTGCCATCGGCAAGCGCGATCGCCGTCGAGCCGACATGCAGGTAGATGCCGAGCTCAGCCGCAAGGCCGGCCGCCGTGCGGACGATCAGGTCATCGTCCTCGCCCTTGAGGATCGCCTGCAGCCCCGCCCGGTCCTTCTGCACCGCGCCGGTCATCTCGGGGGTCTGCACGTAGACGGCGCCGGCGGCCGCGGCCTGGCGCACCAGCCTGGCCATGGTTTCGGCGTTGGCCTTCGGGTCGATCCCGGAACACATCTGGACGGCGGCGATCTTCACGGTCATCGAGACCTCCTCAGGCAGCCAGCAGCGGATCGAGCTTGCCGGCACGCTCCAACGCGTGCAGATCGTCGCAGCCGCCGACATGGGCCCCATCGATGAAGATCTGCGGGAAGGTCTTGCGGCCGGACCGGTCGATCATCTCCTGCCGGATTTCCGGAGCATTGGTCGCGTCATACTCGCGATAGGCGACCCCCTTCGTTTCGAGCAGTTTCTTGGCCGCGGCGCAGTAGCCGCAAAATTGCCGCGTGTAGATATCGACCGATGCCATGCCTGCAATTTCTCCATACGAACGGTTTTCCGTTCCTTCATATATGGTTGCCGAGGGCCCTTGCAAAGGTCAAAACGCCGACCTCCGCGGCGCCGCCGCGCCTGAGCGCGCGGGTTGCGGCCGATACGGTCGCTCCGGTCGTGTAGACGTCGTCGACGAGAAGGACACGCTTGCCGAACAGCGCTTCCTTGCCGAACGGTGTCACCGCAAACGCACCCTGAACATTGTCCTGCCGCGCCGCCGCACTCAGTCCGATCTGCTGCCTCGTGCGACGCGTCCGCCGCAGCGCGCCAATGACGAGCGGCTTGCCGGTCTGACGGGCGATGGCGCGCGCAAGCTCGCCCGACTGATTGAACTTGCGCATGAAAAGGCGGTAACTATGGAGCGGCACCGGCACGATCAGGTCGCTTGCCTCGATCAGCCCGTCGCCGGCCCGCACCATCCAGGCCGCCATCATCGGCGCAAGCTCCGTGCGGTCGCGATATTTCAAGCCGTGCACCAGCGTGCGCGCCAGTCCGTCATGCACCACCGCCGATCGGAGGCGGGCAAAGGGGGGCGGGTTGGCGATCGCCTCGGCGCTCAAAATTTCCGAACCAAGGTCCTGCGAGAAGGGCATGCCGAGGACCTCGCAATACGGCCGCTCGATGAAGCGCAAGGCGGACCAGCAACGGCCGCAGATGCCGGCATGCCGGCCGACGAGCACCTGGCAGCCGGGGCAGGTCGGCGGGTAGACGAAATCAACCAATGCCAGGGCCGCCCTGCGACCGCCGCTCGCGGCCATCGAGCGCATTTTGGCGAACCCGGTTTGCGTCACGTGATTGACATTCCTATTTCCATGTCGCCTTTGCATGACAAGATGAGCGCCGGCGCGAACGTCGGCCCCGAAGACAGGAATTGTCCATTGGAAGCGATCTTCGATCAAGCCCTGGTTGAGACGAACAGGCTGCGCACGCTTCGGATGCCGCAGGCGGATTTCCTGCTCAAGGTGGCGGCCGACGAGTTGGCCGAGCGGCTCGGCGTCATCGAACGTCGCTTTGACGAAGCGGTGGAAATCCACGGCTACCACGGCATCGTCGCCGACGCTTTGCAGCGAACGGGAAAGATCGGGCATTTCACGCGGATCGAGACCGCCCCTGCTTTCGCTAAAGCCGGCGATGTCTTCATGGCGGCCCCGCTCGAGCACCTGCCGCTGGAGGCTGCATCGATCAATCTTGCCGTCTCACCGTTGTCGCTGCATCTCACAAACGACACGCCCGGGGTCTTCGTGCAGATCCGTCGGGCGCTCAAGCCCGACGGGCTCTTCCTCGCCGCCATCCCCGGCGCCGACACCCTTCAGGAACTGCGCGACGTGCTGTTGCAGGTCGAGATCGAGCGCACCGGCGGCGCCAGCCCGCGCGTGATTCCGTTTGCCGATATTCGCGATGTCGGCGCCCTGCTCCAGCGCGCGGGCTTCGCGTTGCCCGTTACGGACAAGGAGACCTATACCGTCCGCTACGATTCGATTTTTCCGCTGATGCGCGACCTGCGCGCCATGGGGATGGCGAACCCGCTCGTCGCCCGCAGCCGCAAGCCCTTGTCGCAGGCCTTCTTCATGCGGGCGGCCGAACTCTATGCCGAGCGCTATTCGGATCCGGACGGCCGGATTCGCGCGACGTTCACGGTCATCTACGCCTCCGGCTGGGCGCCGCATGAAAGCCAGCAAAAGCCGCTCAAGCCCGGATCGGCAAAAGCAAGGCTGGCCGATGCGCTCAAGGCGAAGCCGCTCGATTAGACAGCGCCAGGAACGGTTGCGGGTTGCCTTAAACCGCGCCCTTCACACTCTCTTCCACCGTCAGGAAGACGTTGGCCAGATTGTCGCTGAGCGCCAGCAATCCGCCGATCAGGCCCAGGGAAACAAGAGCAGCGATGAGGCCGTATTCGATCGCGGTCGTACCGCTTCGATCCAGCATGAGAGATATGAACATGCGCATTGCGACCTCGCCTCCGTTGGCACCATTGAGCTTGGCGGGAATGCGACAGGTCGAACGCGTTCAGCAGCCGCTTGAGACGCCGTTTCCATCGACAATACAGACCGCGCCGGGCATTTCCTGCAACACGCTCCGGCGAACCGTGTAGCGCTTGCCTTCACCGCGTTTCGGCACCGATCCGGTGGAGATCATGTCGAACTCGTCCGGCGTTTGCGCCATGATGCGCGTATTCGTCTTGGACGATAGGACCGGCGTCAGGACCAGCGCAAGCGCGATCGCCGCCGTACCGAACAAGAGCGCAAGGTTGAGCACACCGGTGCGACCGTTTCCGGACACCGTCGTCAGTTCCTTGTCTTGAACTGCTTGCCAGAATTCGTCGTCCCGCATTTCCGTAACTTTCGATGGACCTTCATACTGACGCAAGCTCCGCGGTCGGAAGCCCGGACAACGGACTGCAACCTGCGCCGGTTCAAAAGTGCCACGACGCCCCACGCCCAACGGCACGGCAACGCAACAGCAAGCCCATTATTTGGACGACGGAGATAAACGATGGATTAACGAAGGCAGAGAAAGATCCCGTCGTGACGCGATATCACAACAAATCCATCAGATAGGGGATCAACGGCTCGTCGGCCGGCGGCATCGGATAGTCCCGCAGCATCTTCGGCTTGACCCATTTCAGCGCCTGTCCCTCACGGCCGTGCGCCGTGCCCTCGTAGCGCCGGCAGACATAGAGCGGCATCAGCAGGTGGAAATCGTCATAGGCATGGCTCGCAAACGTCAGGGGCGCCAGGCACGCGACCTTCGTCGTGATCCCGAGCTCCTCATGCAACTCGCGGATCAGCGTCTCCTCCGGCGTTTCGCCCGGCTCGACCTTGCCGCCTGGAAACTCCCACAGGCCGGCGAGCGCCTTTCCCTCCGGCCGCTGCGCCAGGAGAATACGCCCATCCGCGTCGATCAGCGCACAGGCGGCAACGAGGACGACTTTGCGGGGGGCTGATGGCGTCATGGCTTTTCCGGCCCACGGTAGATGTAGCGATAGACTTCGCGGAAGCCTGCCTGGCGATAGAGCGTCAGCGCGCTCGCGTTGTCGACTTCGGCCTGCACCCAGGCCCGCTTGGCGCCGCGCAGCCGGGCCCAGCGCATGGAGGAATGCAAAATGGTCGTGCCGAGGCCGCGTCCGCGAAGTTCCGCTGCAACGGCGAGCTGGAGAATTCCGGCCAGATCGTTGTCCTGAACCGTCAGCGAGACCGCGCACGGGCCGAAACCCGGCTCCTCGAAGATGAACAGCCCCGCCTCCGGCTTGATCGCACTGACGATCTCGGTGAGGCCGGGCTTGAGCGCCGGGTCCTCGCCGGCAACGCGGATGCGGGCATCGACGAAGCGGCCGACGTCGCGGCTCGGTACGTGTTCCACGCCGTCGGCACTCTCAGCCGTTACGGTCTCGGTGAGATCCACCATCATGACCGCCGTCTCGTTCACACGCGTCCACCGGGCCTCATCCATGAAAGCCACCAGCGCAGGCGGTGCAAGCGGGGTCTGGCGAACAAGCAGTGGCCGCCCGTAATCGGAAAAGCGCTTGCCGGCCTTGTCCAGCCGAACGGCGATATCGCGCGTGTCGGACGGATCGAGCGGGTTGACGGAATTCAACCGCTTGGACGGATGGCCGGCGGTCAGGCGGATGAGCCAGCTGCCGTCGTACTGGGTAGACGCGGCCGGCCAGGCACGAAAGCCGACGGCTTCGAGCCGGCGCACGCTTGCCAGGTCAACCATGGCGTTCTGCTCCCTGATGCGAGCGAGGTCAGGATCGGTCATGTTGGCCACCCCGACCATCAGCTGCGATAGTCGCCATTGATCTCGACATATTCCTTGGTGAGATCGCAGGTCCACACGGTCGCCCTGCCGGAACCGAGGCCAATGTCGACACGGACGGCGATGTCCTGTTCCTTCATGACGGCGGATGCCGCCTGTTCCGAATAGTTCGGATCCCGCTCGCCGTCGACGGCCACGCGCACGTCGCCAAACCAGATCGCGAGGCGATCGCGGTCGGCCATCTCCCCGGACTTGCCCACGGCCATCACCACCCGCCCCCAGTTGGCGTCTTCGCCGGCAACGGCCGTCTTGACCAGCGGCGAATTGGCTATAGACAATGCAATGCGCTTGGCCGCGGCGTCGTTCTCGGCGCCCTCGACCGTGACCGCCACCATTTTGCGCGCGCCTTCGCCGTCGCGCACCACCTGCAGGGCGAGATCTTTCAACAGGTCGTTCAACGCCGCCCGGAACTCGGCGAGCGCCGCGTCTGCCGCGCCCGTTATCGCCGGCTGACCGTCGGCTGCGGCCGCCCCGGTGGCAAACAGCATCAGAGTGTCGGAGGTGGACGTGTCGCTGTCGACCGTCACCGAGTTGAAGGTCGGGCCGACGCCTTCGGAAAGAAGCGTCTGCAGCACGGCCGCCGGGATATCAGCATCCGTCACCACAAAGGAGAGCATCGTCGCCATGTCCGGCGCGATCATGCCCGCCCCCTTGGCAATGCCATTGATGCGAACAGGTACGCCGCCAATCCGGGCCGTGCGCGTGGCGACCTTCGGATAGGTATCCGTGGTCATGATCGCCTTTGCCGCCTCGAGCCAGAAATCCTCCTTGGCCGAGACCGCAAGTTCATCCAGCACGCCGGAAAATTTCGTGGCGTCGAGCGGTTCGCCGATCACGCCGGTGGAGGCGAGGAACACCTCGCCCCCGGCGCACCCAACGGCCTTGGCGGCAGCCGCCGCCGTCATCGCCGTGGCTTCACGCCCCTTGCGCCCGGTGAACGCATTTGCGTTGCCGGAATTGACGACCACTGCGCGAGCCTTGCCGCCCGAAAGGTTTTCCTTGCAGAAGTCCACGGGTGCCGATGGACACTTGGACGTCGTGAAAACGCCGGCCGCGGCAGCCGGCGAATCGAACACCATCATCAGCACATCGGTGCGCCCCTTGTACTTGATGCCGGCGGCGGCGGTTGCCATGCGCACGCCACGGACCGGCGGCATATCGGCGTAGGATTTCGGGGCAAGCGGCGAGACGGTAGCGGACATGGCATTTCCCGTAAGCAGTGGAAGGCCCGCCATAGTTGGCGGGCCAGTATAAAGATCAGTTCTTTTTCGGCTCCGCGGCCGGCTCGCTCTCCGCACCGGCCTGCGGCTTGTTGATCTCGTCGTAGGTCTTCTTCAGCTCCGGATCCTCGATTTCGACGGCCGCCGAGGCCTTTGCCGTCTCGATAAGCGCGATGTACTTGTCGCGCATGACCATCTGGCGAACCTGCGGCTCGACCTGCTCCAGCGTCGGCGGGGCCTGCTCGCGCTTGTCCTCGACGAGGATGACGTGGAAGCCGAATTGCGTCTTGACCGGGGTCTTCGTGTAGGCGCCCTTTTCGAGCGCGAAGGCGGCCGCCTCGAATTCGGGCACCATGCGGCCCTTGGTGAAATAGCCGAGGTCACCGCCTTCGGACGCGGCATCGGTCGACTTTTCCTTGGCCAGATCGGCGAAGTTCTTGCCAGCGTCGAGGGCGACGATGATCTCCTTCGCTTCCTCTTCGGTCTTGACCAGGATGTGGCGCGCGCGCACTTCTTCCTGCGGCTCGACCGCGGCGATCTCCTTATCGTAGCGGGCCTTCACCTCTTCCGGTGTTATCGCGTCGACAACGTGCTTCTTGAAATAGGCGTTGTGCAGTTCGCGCTCGGTCAGATAGGCGACACGCTGCTTGAACGTCGTGTCGTTTTCCAGCCCTTCTTTCGCCGCGTCGGCGGCGAGCAGCTTGACGTCGATCAGGGCCGAAAGCGCTGCAACCGTTTTCTGCTCGGGCGGCAGGTTTGCGAGTTGCGGGTCGAGGCCGGCCGTGGCGAGATCGACCTCGGACTGGCGGATTTCGACCCCACCGACCTTGGCGACGACCGGATCGGGCTTGTCCTCGGCAAAGGCCGCGCCGTGGGCAGCGGCGATCGCGATGAGCGCGACGGCTGCAAGCTTGCTGAATTTGAACATCCTCATAAACCTTTCACAGACGGCCGACTTCGATACGAAACGGGCACTCGAACGGTTGAACAGCACCGGAATGTGGCGGTTGTGTAACCGATTGCGCCGTTGACATCATTCGACCCCCCTCTTATCTGTCACGCAATCTCGCGTCCAGAACGTTTCCGGGCGTTTCACGGCTTTGCGCGCATCTCGTAAGCCCAGCGAAACGCCCCCGACACCAAAGAAAGGACCATCCCGATGGTCAGCCTCGGCGGCCTCGCCCGCAAACTGTTCGGCTCGTCCAACGAGCGCCGCGTCCGCTCTTACAAGCCCCGGGTCGACGCGATCAATGCCCTCGAAGCCGAGATGAAGGCGCTTTCAGACGAGCAGCTCGCCCTCAAGACGCTGGAGTTCCGCAAGGAGCTTGCGGACGGAAAATCGCTGGACGACCTGCTCGTCCCGGCCTTCGCCGTGGTCCGCGAGGCCGCGGTGCGGGTGCTCGGCCTGCGCCCGTTCGACGTACAGCTCATCGGCGGCATGATCCTGCATGAAAAATCGATCGCGGAGATGAAGACCGGCGAAGGCAAGACGCTGGTCGCCACGCTGCCGGTCTATCTGAACGCCCTTGCCGGCCGGGGGGTGCACGTCGTCACCGTCAACGACTATCTGGCCCGCCGCGATGCGGCCATGATGGGCAAGATCTACGGTTTTCTCGGCATGACGACCGGCGTGATCGTCCACGGTCTCGACGACGACCAGCGCCGCGAGGCCTATGCCTGCGACATCACCTATGCGACCAACAACGAGCTTGGCTTCGACTATCTGCGCGACAACATGAAGTATGACCGCGCCCAGATGGTGCAACGCGGCCACTACTACGCGATCGTCGACGAAGTGGACTCGATCCTGGTCGACGAGGCGCGCACGCCGCTGATCATCTCCGGCCCCCTCGACGACCGCTCCGATCTTTACATGACGATTGACGCCTTCATCCCGATGCTGTCGGAGGAGGACTACGAGATCGATGAAAAGCAGCGTTCCGCCAACTTCTCCGAAGTCGGCACGGAAAAGCTGGAGAACCTGCTGCGCGATGCGGGCCTTCTGAAGGGCGAGTCGCTCTACGACGTCGAGAACGTAGCCATCGTCCACCACATCAACAATGCTCTGAAGGCCCACAAGCTCTTTACCCGCGACAAGGACTACATCGTCCGCAACGACGAGATCGTCATCATCGATGAGTTCACCGGCCGCATGATGCCGGGCCGTCGTTACTCGGAGGGCCAGCACCAGGCACTGGAGGCCAAGGAGAAGGTACAGATCCAGCCGGAAAACCAGACGCTGGCGTCCGTCACCTTCCAGAACTACTTCCGGATGTACGAAAAGCTCGGCGGCATGACCGGTACGGCTTCGACGGAAGCGGAAGAGTTCGGCAACATCTACGGCCTGGAAGTCGTGGAGGTACCGACCAACCTGCCGATCAAGCGCCTTGACGAGGACGACGAGGTCTACCGGACGGCGGAAGAGAAGTACAAGGCGATCATCGAGGAGATCAAGGACGCGCAGAAGCGCGGCCAACCGATCCTGGTCGGCACGACCTCGATCGAGAAGTCGGAACTCCTGGCCGAACGCTTGAAAATGTCTGGCGTGAAGAACTTCCAGGTGCTGAACGCGCGCTATCACGAGCAGGAAGCCTACATCGTCAGCCAGGCGGGCGTGCCGGGTGCGATCACCATTGCCACCAACATGGCCGGCCGCGGCACCGACATCCAGCTCGGCGGCAACCTCGAAATGCGCCTGGAGCGTGAGTTGGCCGAACTCGAGCCTGGCCCGGAGCGCGACGCCAGGCGCGCGGCGGTCATCGAGGAAGTCAAGAAGCTGAAGGAGCAGGCGCTTGCCGCCGGCGGGCTCTATGTCCTTGCGACCGAACGGCACGAAAGCCGCCGCATCGACAACCAGCTGCGTGGCCGCTCCGGCCGCCAGGGCGACCCCGGCCGCTCGAAGTTCTACCTGTCGCTGCAGGACGACCTGATGCGCATCTTCGGCTCCGACCGCATGGACGGGATGCTGCAGAAACTCGGCCTGAAGGAGGGCGAGGCGATCGTTCATCCCTGGATCAACAAGGCGCTGGAGCGGGCGCAGAAGAAGGTCGAGGCGCGCAACTTCGACATCCGCAAGAACCTGCTGAAGTACGACGACGTGCTGAACGACCAGCGCAAGGTCATCTTCGAGCAGCGGCTCGAGCTGATGGACGCCGAGAGCCTGACAGACATCGTCGAGGACATGCGCCACGAGGTGATCGAGAACCTCGTCAAACTGCACATTCCCGAGCACGCCTATGCCGAGCAGTGGGATGTCGCGGGCCTAAAGGGAGGCGTCGCCCAGCACCTGAACCTGGATCTGCCGATCGAGCAGTGGGCGGCCGAGGAAGGCATCGACGAAGCCGACATCCTGACCCGGGTCAAGACCGCCGCAGACCAGGCCGCCGCCGACCGCGCCGAGCGCTTCGGGCCGCAGATCATGGCCTATGTCGAGAAGTCGGTCGTGCTGCAAACGATCGACCATCTGTGGCGAGAGCACATCGTCAACCTCGATCACCTGCGCTCCGTCATCGGTTTCCGCGGCTACGCCCAGCGCGATCCGCTGCAGGAATACAAGGGTGAGGCCTTCGAGCTGTTCCAGGCGCTGCTGGCCAACCTGCGCCAGACCGTGACCGGGCAACTGATGCGGGTCGAGCTCGTGCGCGAGGCGGCCGAGGCCCCGGCCCCGGCCCTTCCGGTGATGGAGGGGCACCACATCGACGGAACGACCGGCGAGGACGATTTCGGCGAAGGCAGCGGTTTCATGGCCGTCTCGGTCAACCCCGCCGACCGCGATCCGCAGAACCCATCGACCTGGGGCAAGGTCGCGCGCAACGAGCCTTGCCCGTGCGGCTCAGGCAAGAAATACAAGCACTGCCACGGCGCGTTCGAACAGGTCTAGCTTAGGTCCAGACCGCTGGTTGGGTCCAACGATCTGCCAAGGACGTCAAACCATCAGATGCCGCCTACGGGCGGCATCTCTGTTTCTCGGGCATTGCCACACTCCGCCTCCGCCAGCGCGATCAGGTTCGCCAGTGCCGCGACCCCCAACCTGTTCATGTGCTTGCGGCCACACAGAATATCGATACGGAAGGCCAGTTCCTCGGCGTTCGCGCCCACCAGATCCGACAGACGCTCGATCCGGATCTGCTCGAGATAACGAACCATCGTCGGCCCGATGGAATGCGCCCTCAGCATGCGCGCTCTTTCTTGTGGATCGATCGCCATATCCCTCCCCTGCCTGGCCGGTACCCACCCTTTGTTAACCCTGATCTGACAAGACTGCACGCCTGTGTTTTGTGTTGCGTGCGGATTTCTGTGTTCATGGCGGTCATTCAGTCGGCGGAAAAGCTGCTGCCAAGCGGGCTGCGCCGCAGGGTCGCGCCTGCCTTGCGCCACCTGGCCGACATCGTGGCCGCAACCGATCCGCGTATGCGCGCCCAGCGCATGGCCCTGGTCGCTTTCGTCATCCGCATCGTCAGTGCGGCCATCGCCTTCGTCTCCCAGATCGTCATGGCGCGGATGATGGGAGAGTTCGAGTACGGCATTTTTGTCTTCGTCTGGGTGTTGGTGGTCCTGTTCGGCAATCTTTCATGCCTCGGCTTCCACTCGACGGTCGTGCGCTTCCTGCCCGAATACAGCGCCCGCAACGCCTTCGACGAAATTCGCGGCCTGACGGCCACGGCCCGCAGCTTCGCCCTGGTGTCGGCGAGCCTGCTGGCGGCCTCGGGCTTGCTCGGCCTCTGGCTGTTTGCGGATCACCTCGAGCACTATTACGTCATTCCCATCTATCTCGGCCTGTTCTGCCTGCCGATGATCGCACTCGGCGATGTCCTGGAGGGGACGGCCCGCGCCCACAGCTGGGCCATCGTGGCGCTGAGCCCGACCTACATCGTGCGCCCGCTGCTGATCCTGCTGTTTCTGGTCGGCGCGGTCTGGCTGGGGGCGCCTCAATCCGCGAAAACAGCGATGGGCGCCGCGCTGGCTGCAACCTATCTCACCTCGGTCGGGCAATTCTTCAACGTCGCCCTCCGGCTTCGGCGCACCTACCGGCGCGGACAGCACCATATCGAGTTCGGAACCTGGATCCGGATGGCGCTGCCGATTTTCCTGATCGAAGGATTCGGATTCCTGCTGACGAATTCCGACGTCGTGGTTGTCGGCCTCGTACTCGACCCGCAAAGCGTGGCGATCTATTTCGCCGCGGCCAAGACGATGGCGCTCGTCCATTTCGTGCTGTTCTCCGTCAAGGCCGCCGCGGCGCCGCGCTTTTCCTCGCTCTATGGCCAGGGCGATCGCCGGAGCCTGGCCGCCTTCGCCGCCGAGACCGTACGCTGGAGCTTCTGGCCGTCGCTGGTCGTCGGGGGTAGCGTCCTGCTGGTGGGTGACTTCCTGCTGTCGCTGTTCGGACCCGCCTTCACGGCGGGCTACGGCGTCATGGTGATCCTGTTTTTCGGCATTCTGGCAAAAGCCGCCGTGGGACCGGGCGAGGTGCTGCTGACGATGGCCGGCCAGCAGAAGCTCTGCATGGGCCTCTATGCGGTAGCGCTCGCTGCCAACCTCGGCCTCAACATGGCCCTGATTCCGCCTTTTGGCATCACCGGGGCCGCCTTCGCCACAGCCGGCGCGATGGCGATCGAGGCTCTGCTCCTGTTCGCCGCCGTGCGCCGCACCCTGAACATCTCCCTCTTCGCGTTCGCCGCGCCGGCGAAGGCCGCGGCAGGACAGGATTGACTGACATGGCATTCATTTCGGGATCGGGCAACGAGACAGACGGCAGACCGTCCGGCGGGGCGCCGCAGGCGCCTGCTGCCGAGCGCCGCATCCCTGTCGGTCGCCCCGGCCGCTCGCTCTCGCTGTACCCGGCGGTCGCCGGTTATGAACTGCAGCAGGAGCTCGACTTCCTCGCCAACCGCGCGCTGGAGCCCAACGTTTTCTTCACCGGTCGCTTTCTCGCCCCTGCCATGCCGCGCCTCGAGGATCGCACGGTGCGCCTGTCGCTGATCCGTGACGAGGATGGGCGACGCAGCCGCATCCGCCTGCTGATGCCCTTCTCGGTCGAAAAGCCCGGCTTTTCTGTGGGAACGGGTATTATCCGCGCCTGGTCAAACCCTTTTGGCCCGCTGGGCACACCCCTGGTCGACACGGAAGACGCCGCCGAAACGATCGACAATCTCTACGAGGCGCTGGCCGCCCCCGGAAATGGCTTGCCGACCGTTCTGGTGCTGCCAGACTTGCGGCTGGACGGGCCCTTTGCTGCGCTCGCGCGTGCCGTCGCGATCGGTCGAAACCTGCCGCTGACGGTCACGGGCACGTACCGGCGACCGATGCTGGAGAGCCTTCTGGATGGGCCGACCTATCTGAGGCGCGCCATCTCGCCGCAGCATTTCCGCGAACTGCAGCGGCAGTGGCGAAAGCTCGAGGAAATGGGAGAAATCGTCTATAACGTCGCCCGCCAGCCGGCCGAGATCCGACTGCGGATGGAGCAGTTCCTGTTGCTGGAGGCGGCTGGCTGGAAGGGCCGTGGCCGCACGGCGATGATCAACGACCGCTACCGCGCCGCCTTTGCGCGCGAAGCCGTGACCAACCTCGCCGAGACAGACAGCGTTCGCATCCATACGCTCGACCTCGATGGCAAGGCGATCGCCTCCATGATCGTGTTTCTCGGCGGCGGCGAAGCCTATACCTGGAAGACTGCCTATGACGAGGCTTTTGCCCGCTTCTCGCCGGGCAAGCTGCTTGTGGCCCAGCTCACCGAGTGGCACCTCGACGATGCCAACATCGTCCGCTCCGATTCCTGCGCCGTTCCGGATCACCCCGTGATGAGCCGATTCTGGAAGGAGCGCGAGGACATGGGAACGCTGGTCATCGGCCTGCAGCAGAACCGGGACCGCGACGTCCGCCAGGTCGCGACGCAATTGCATCTGTATCGCAACACCCGCAACGTCGCGCGCCTGCTGCGCGACAAGATCCGCGCACTGGCAAAGCGCTGAGCGCGCAGCGCCTGATTGAGAACGCCGCCGGTCTCGCTGGCAGACTGACCGGCGATGCTATCGCCGCTTCGCCAGCAAGGACCGGGACAGCACGACGGCCAGGCCGACCAGGATTGTGGCGGCAATGAAGAGGAAAGCCGCTGCCGCAATCGCCGGACTGATGTTTTCCCGTATGCTGGAGAACATCTGCCGAGCCAGCGTGCGCTGGTTGGGCCCCGCGACGAACAGCGTCAGCACCACCTCGTCGAGCGACGTGGCAAAGGCGAGCACCGCGCCGGAAAGCACGCCAGGCATGGCCAGCGGCAGGGTGACCCGCCGGAACACCGTGGTTGGCGCCGCGCCGAGGCTCTGGGCGGCGAGTTCCACCCGCTCGTCGATGCCGGTCAGAGCACCGGTGACGCTGACCACGACGAAGGGCACCGCGACGACCGTATGGGCGATGATCACGCCGGCATAGCTGTTGATCAATCCGAACCGCGCGAGCAGCACCTGCATGCCGACCCCGAGCACGACGGCCGGAACGACCATCGGCAACAGGAACAGCGTGCGTATCGACCCGCGGAAGAACACCAGCCTATTGCGCAGGCCCAGTGACGCAGCCGTCCCAAGCACCGTGGCGAGCAGCGTCGTGCCGGTGCCGATGATCAGGCTGTTGATGATCGCCCTGCGCCAGGCATCCGCCGTGAACAGTTCCTCGAACCAGCGCAGCGAATAGGACGGGATCGGATAGGTCAGGATGACGCTCGAGGTGAAGGCGAGCGGCAGGATGGCGATGAGCGGCGCGACCAGGAACAGGATCGTCAGCGACGCGAAGGCAAGTTTCGTGAGCTTCATCGGCATCGCTTAGCGCCTCCCCGGCTCTTCGGCGGACAGCCGCGCATAGACACTGTAGAGCACAAGCGTTGCAGCGAGCAGCACGACGCCGAGCGCGCCCGCCATGCCCCAGTTCGCCGAACCCGTTGCGTAGAAGGCGATGATCGAGCTGATCATCTGGTCTCCCGGACCGCCGATCAGCGCTGGCGTGATGTAGTAACCGATCGCCGAGATGAAGACGAGCAAGCTGCCGGAGGCGACGCCGCGAAGGCTGAGCGGCAGGAGCACGCGCAGGAAGGCACGCATCGGATGCGCCCCGAGCGAGGCCGCCGCCGGCATCAGGTTCTTCGGGATGGTGATGAGCACCGAGTAGATCGGCAGGACCATGAAGGGCAGCAGGACATGGGTCATGGCGATGATGACGCCGGTGCGGTTGAAGATCAGCGGCAATGGCCCATCGATGAGGCGCAGCCATTGCAGCAGATCGTTGATCAACCCCTTCTCCTGCAACAGGATGAACCAGGCAGCCGTGCGCACCAGAAGCGAGGTCCAGAGCGGCAGCAGCACGGCGCCCAGCATCAGGTCGCGTTTCCAGCCGGTGAGCGAGGCTGCGATCATCGCATAGGGAAAGCCGATGCAGGCGCAGGCGAAGGTAACAAGCGCGGCGATCCAGAAAGTCCGCACGAGAATGACGCGATTGACCGACTGGTCGGCGGGCAAGGCCACGATTGCGCCGTCCGCATTGCGGCCAAGGTCGATGGCGGCGAGCAGGTTGCGATCGGTCAGCGGCGAGAGCGCGTCGGCGATCGCCAGCCAGAACTCGGGCTTCTCCCAGCGCTTGTCGATGGAGGCCAGATCAGCGGGCGGGTTTTCGGTGTCTGCAAGGGCACTCGTCGTCTTCGACATCAGCGTGCGGAATCCGGAACGGGCGCTGTTGAGGCGGCGCACCATGTCACCGAGGGCCTGGTCGTCGTTGACGGCCTGCAGGTCCTCCATCAGCGCGGTCTGCATCTGCATGGTCGGAGCGGACTTGCGGTCCCAGTCCTGGAGGACCTCGGCGCTGCGCGGCAGAAGGCGCAGCACGGCCGTATCGGAGACCGACTCGGACATCATGCTGGACAGCGGCCAGACGAAAAAGCCGATAAGGAACAGCAAAAGCGGTGCCATGAGGAGAAGCGACCGGCCGGTCCGGGTTTTTCTTGCACTCATGGCGCAATGACCCGGCAATCGCTCGCCGAAAAGGCCGCATAGACCTTGGTCCCGGGCGGGAATTCCCGCGAACGCCGGCCGAGCTTGGCGATCAGCGAATGGGTAGCGTTCTGCAACTGCACGCGCAGGTGATCGCCCTGATAGACGGAATCGGTGACCTCCGTTTCCAGGCAATTGCGCGCATCGCCGCGGGTCTCGCTGAGATCGACCCGCTCCGGCCGGATCGACAGGTAGACCGGCTGGCCGGACGCGACCGTGCCGGAAAGGGCCGAAACGATGTGTGCGCCGGATGGCAGCCGCACGGTCGCTTCCTGCCCCTGGACGGCCTCGACGACGCCCTCGACCAGGTTGGTTTCGCCGATGAACTCGGCCACGAAGCGCGTCGCCGGCTCATCATAGACCTGCCGCGGCGTGCCGATCTGCTCGATCTTGCCCTTGTTGAAGACCGCGACCCGGTCCGACATGGTGAGAGCTTCCGACTGGTCGTGGGTGACGAATACGATCGTCAGGCCGAGCCGCCGATGCAGGTCGCGGATGTCCAGTTGCATCTGTTCGCGCAACTGCTTGTCGAGCGCGCCGAGCGGCTCGTCCATCAGCACGACGCGCGGCTCGAACACCAGTGCGCGGGCGAGCGCCACGCGTTGCTGCTGGCCGCCCGAGAGTTGCGATGGCCGGCGATCGCTGAGGGCCGAGAGCTGCACCATGTCCAGCGCCCGCGCCACGCGCTTGGCAATTTCGGCCTTGCCGATGCCGCGCATCTGCAGCGGAAAGGCGATGTTCTCGCCAACCGACATATGCGGAAACAGGGCGTAGCTCTGGAACACGACGCCCATGTCGCGCTTGTGGGTCGGCACGTCGTTGATCGCCGTTCCATCGAGAAGGATTCCACCCGAGGTCGGCTGCTCGAAGCCCGCGAGCATCATCAGAAGCGTCGTCTTGCCGGAGCCGGACGGCCCCAACAGGCTGACGAATTCGCCCTTTCCAATGCTCAGATCGAGGTTTTCGACCACGCAGAGCGGGCCATAAAATTTGGTGATGCGGTCAAACCGGATGAACTCGGCCACGGAATGCTCCATAGCTAGATGCGGAGGAGGCGCGCCACACAGCCAAAAGCCGGTGCAAAGGCGTCCAGACAGACAGAAGGGCGCCGCCCGGCGGCGCCCTTTCCATGGATACGTTACTGGGCCAACCAGGCGTTGAAACGCGCCGTCAGCGTTTCGGCGTTATCAATCCAGAAGTCCGTGTTGAGCGAGATCGATTCCGCCATGTTCGCCGGATCGGTCGGCAGATCCTTGGCAAGGTCCGCCGGGACCTGCGCGGCAGCGTCCTTGTTCGGCAGACCGTAGGCGACATATTCCGGCAGCTTGGCCTGGTGCTCCGGCAGGCTCGCAAAGGCGATGAAATCCTGCGCCGCGTCCTTGTTTTCCGCGTCCTTGAGCACGACCCAGCTATCGACGGCATAGATGCTGCCCGGCCAGACGACCTTGAAGTTCTTGCCTTCGGACCGGTTGATGCCGGTGATGCGGCCATTGTAGGCCGACGTCATGGCAACTTCGCCGGAAGCCAGGAACTGCAGCGGCTGCGCGCCGGATTCCCACCAGACGATGTTCGGCTTCAGCTCGTCCAGCTTCTTGAAGGCGCGCTCCACACCCTCATCGGTGCCAAGGACGTCGTAGATCTCATCCTTCGACACACCATCGGCCAGCAGCGCGAACTCGAGCGTGTACTTCGGGCCCTTGCGCAATGAACGCTTGCCGGGGAACTTCTCCACGTTCCAGAAGTCCGCCCACGAAGCCGGGCCTTCCTTCAGCTTGTCGCCGTCATAGGCAATTGCCGTCGACCAGACGATGGCGCCGACGCCGCAATCGTTGACTGCAGACGGCAGGAACTTGTCCTTGCCGCCCATCTTGTCCCAGTCGATTTTCTCGTACAGGCCGTCGGCACAGCCGAGCGCCAGTTCTTCTGCTTCGACCTGCACCGCATCCCAGTTCGGAGCGCCGGCCTTGACCTTCGCCTGAATGACGCCGATGCCGCCGTCCCACGCTTCGTCGAGCACCGGCTTGCCGGTCTTAGCGGCGAACGGTTCGAAGTAGATCTTGCGCTGTGCATCCTGGTAGTTGCCGCCCCAAGAGACGACGGTCAGGTCGCGGGCAAAGACCGGCGCGACGAACCCGGCGGAAAGCACGACGGCGGCTGCCGCCAGAACACCCGATTTCATGATTGTTTTCATAGCATTCCCCTTTTCTTCGTAGTTAAGGAACCGACTTTGTTCGCCGACTCCGATGTCGATCTCATGCAGGTTGGTCGCAATCGGCGACTCTCCGGTCGTCGCTCTTTCCTCTGAGCGTTTGCCCGACCGAATGATGCATTCCTTACTGCCGGTCAACGGCAATTTGCCCGCACTTGCGGACTGTCAAGCGTGCTGCCCTCCGTTGATGTGGATTTCGGCACCGTTGATATAGGACGACTGCTCCGAGCAGAGGAAATAGATGGTTTCCGCCACTTCGCGCGGTTCGCCAAGCCTGCGCATCGGCACTTCCGCAGCCACGAGCGCGTCTGTTCCCGGCGACAGGATCGACGTTTCGATCTCCCCCGGCGCAATCGCGTTCGCCCGGATGCCCCGGCAGCCGAATTCATGCGCCATTTCCCGGGTCAGCGCCGCAAGCGCCGCCTTGGAGGCCGCATAGGCAACACCTGCGAACGGGTGGACGCGCGATCCGGCAATCGATGTGACGTTGACGATCGAGCCCTTTGCCGCTTCCAGTTCCGGCAGAAGCGCGCGGGCGATCAGCGCCGTCGAGACGAGATTGACGTTGAGCACCTGCGTCCACACGTCCGCGTCCGAATCGGCAACACCGAGGCGGCTCCGGCCGGGGCCCTTCGGCGAAATGCCGGCATTGTTGACGAGCGCATGCAGCCTTCCATTCGGCAAGCGTTCGCGCACGGTAGCGGCAAGGCGGTCGATCTGGGTCAGGTCGGCAAGGTCGGCCTGAATATGGCTCTCGCGGGCCGATGGCCAGGCGCATTCCTCCGAAAACGGCTGGCGCGATACGGTAAGGATGCGCCAGCCCTTCGACTGGAAGAGCTTGACCGTCGCATGACCGATGCCGCGGCTTGCTCCCGTCAGCAACATGTAGCGGCGTTCTTCGGTCATACCGATATTCTCCATTGATGCTTGATACATCGTAATCAGAGGGACCAGCGAAATGCAAGTGCCGATCTGAACGTTAGGCTAGGCCTGGCGCGCCTCCCGCTCCAGTCCGTGCTCGATCCTGTCGAGCAGCGGCTTGCCGCCGAGCAGGATATCGTCGACGATCGCCATGGAGGCGGCCGCCGAATCGTGCCGTTTCAGCGCATCAACGACGGGATAATGGTGATCGATCATCGCACGGCCGCCGGGAATATAGGCGTCCGAAATAAGCGGCCCCATTTGCAGCCAGAGCCGTCGCAGGATGACGGTAAGCACCGGAAGTTGAGCAATCTGCGGCAACATGAAGTGAAAGGCCTGGTTGAGCTCTGTACCTTTAAGCCGGTCGCCGACTTCGATCGCATGTTCGTTTTCCCGTAGAATCCGTTCCAGCACCTCGATATCGGCGCTGGTCGCGACCTGGGCTGCCGTCTCGGCGGCCAAGCCCTCGAGCTTGATCCGAATGGCGCGGATTTCACGATAGCGGCTCTCGCTCATGGCCGGGATGCGGATATCGCGCGGGGAGCGAAAGATGATCGCCTCGTCGTTTGCAAGCCGCAGGATGGCATCGCGGATCGGCGTGACGCTCGTGCCGAATTGCTCGGCGAGATCGCGGATCTTCAGTCGATCGCCCGGCTGGAACCGACCCTGCATCAGCGCATCGCATAGCGCACCGTAAACAGCGCTGTTCAGGTTTGCGTGATCCAGTGTCGCGAACTCAGGCATTGCAACTCACCCGGCAAAAATCGTAACAAGATACTTGATGCATCTTTTTTTACGTGTTTCAAGTGCAGTCTGACGCCGCGCGGCATTTTCTGCCGATGCGGCGTGCAGCGTATCGCAGCAATAGCGCCAGACCTGCCAATGGGCGAAGCTGTCCAACAGGCCAGGCGGGGTCAAACGATTTGCGGGAAACCGCGCAACGGAGCAAGCATGACGGAGCCATCGCCCGCAACCAAGAAGACGGATGCCATGTCGGCGTCATGGAGCGCAACGTCGCTCGCCGATGCCGAGGCTGCGGTTGCGAGCGTCTACGGTTCCCACGGGAAAGTGAAGCGGCTTTCGAGCGAGCGGGACGAAACCTTCCTGTTCACGCGTGACGACGGGACGGAATTCGTCCTGAAGATCGCAAACCCGGCCGAGGAGCCGGCCGCGCTCGAGTTTCAGGATGGCGCGCTCCTGCACCTGGCCGCAAACGCGCCCGCCGTGCCGGTGCCCCGGCTGGTGCCGACCGCGGCCGGCACGCCGAGCCACACGCTTTCCACCGCGGACGGCCCGCGCATCATGCGCCTGCTGACGTTCCTGCGCGGAGAACTGCAGTACCGCACCCCGTCTTCCGAAGCCCAAAGCCGCGATGTCGGCCGGGCCCTTGCCGCGCTCGGACTGGGCCTTGAGGACTACAGGGGGCGCCCGCCTGCCGGCAAGCTGATGTGGGATATCTCCCACACGCTCGACCTTGCCGCCGTCGTCGACCATGTCGCACCGGAGCGCCGGGCCCTGGTGGAGACAGTCCTGAGTGAGTTCGAACGCTCGCTTCCCGCCATCGCCGGGCTCAGGCGGCGCCAGATCATCCACAACGACTTCAACCCGCACAACATACTGGTCGACCCGGCGGCCCCGAGCGAGGTCGTCGGCATCATCGATTTCGGCGACATGGTGCATGCCCCGCTGATCAACGACGTTGCCGTGGCGCTCGCCTACCATCTGTCGACGGAGAATTGGGCGGCACGCACGGGCGCCTTCCTCGAGGGGTTCCTTTCGGTTCGGGCGTTGGAGCCCGCCGAGATCGAGCTGCTGCCGCTCCTCACGCGGTCGCGCCTGGCCATGTCCATCATCATTGGAGAGTGGCGCTCGGCGCGGTTCCCGGAAAACCGCGACTACATCATGCGCAACCACGCAACCGCCTGGCGGGGACTTCTCAACATATCGGATTTGACAACGGCGGGGCTGAAACGGCTCGCGCCCAACCTTCCAGAGGCCTGAATCATGTCGATGGTGAATGCTTTCTCGCGCGAAAACTTCGAACGGCTTGGCGAGGCCGAAAAAGCCTTGATCGCCCGTCGGGAAAAGGTACTTGGCCCCGCCTATCGGCTTTTCTATGAGAAGCCGCTGCATCTTGTGCGCGGCGAAGGCGTCTACCTTTACGACGCAGCGGGCGAAAAATACCTCGATGCCTACAACAACGTCGCCTCGGTCGGCCATTGCCACCCGCGCGTGGTGGAGGCGATCACGAAGCAGACGGCGGTTCTGAACACCCATACCCGCTACCTGCACGAAGGCATCATCGACTACGCCGAGACGCTAACGGCCACGTTTCCCGACGCCCTCAGCCAGGCCATGTTCACATGCACCGGCAGCGAGGCGAATGACCTTGCCGTGCGGATCGCCCGATACGTGACCGGCGGAACCGGCATCATTGCGACCGAACTCGCCTATCACGGGCTTACCAGCGCGGTGGCAGAATTTTCACCTTCGCTCGGCGAATCCGTAACGCTCGGGCCGCATGTGCGGACCGTCCCCGCCCCAGACAGCTACCGCTCCTCGGCCGACGTGGTGATGGAGAAGTTCGGCCGCGACGTCCGCGCGGCGATCGCCGACCTGAAGCGCCACGGCATCAAGCCGGCGATGCTGATCACCGACACGATCTTTTCGAGCGACGGCATCTTTGCCGGGCCGAAAGGCTTTCTGAAGTCCTCCGTGGACGCAATCCATGAGGCGGGCGGCCTCTTTGTCGCCGACGAGGTGCAGCCCGGATTCGGCCGCACCGGGGAGGCGATGTGGGGCTTCGAACGCCATGGCGTGGCGCCCGACATGGTGACGATCGGCAAGCCGATGGGGAATGGCTATCCGATGGCGGGCATCGTGCTCCGCCCGGAGGTGATCGCCGAGTTCGGCCCGCAGGCGCGCTATTTCAACACGTTCGGCGGCAACCCGGTGGCCGCAGCCGCCGGCAAGGCCGTGCTGGACACGGTCCGCATCGAGGGCCTGCAGCAAAACGCGCTGGAGGTCGGCCGCTACCTGATGGACGGACTGAAGAGCCTTTCGGGAACTTACCCGGTGATTGGCGACGTGCGCGGTTCCGGCCTCTTCATCGGCGTCGAGATTGTCGCCGATCCGGCCGAAAGGCGCCCGGATGCGGCCCTGACGACCCGGATCGTCAACGGCCTGCGCGAACGCCGTGTGCTGATCAGCGCCTCCGGCCCCAACGCCAACGTTCTGAAGATCCGCCCGCCGCTGGTGTTTTCCCGCGAAAACGCCGACCTGCTGGTGGAGGCGCTCGGCACCGTGCTGAAGACGCTCTAGGAAACAGGCGCCGCCATGGCGATCTGGGACGATGCGTGTCTCCCGGAAGCGACAGCCGCTTTCGGGAGACAAGGCAGGGCCGAGCCAAAGACCAGGCGCGGCCGGCAGAACTGAACGACCGCGCTCAGGCTACGGGGAGCATTTCCGCACTGTCCGGCAGCCCGATCTCCTTCTCGGCACGCTCGCGCAGAACCCGCCGGATGATTTTTCCAGAGGTCGTCAGAGGCAGGCTGTCGACGAATTCAACCTCGCGCGGATATTCGTGCATGGAGAGCCGCATCTTGACCCAGTTGCGGATGTCGGCGGCCAGATCCGCGCTCGCCGAATGGCCGGGGCGCAGCATGACATACGCTTTGACGATTTCCGTGCGCACCGCGTCCGGCTTGCCCACCACGGCCGCCAGCTGCACGGCCGGGTGGCCGGCCAGGCAGTCCTCGACCTCACTGGGGCCGATCCTGTAGCCGGCGGAGGTAATGACGTCGTCGTCGCGGCCGACAAAGGCAATGTACCCCTCGTCGTCCATGCGGCCCATGTCGCCGGTCGTCATCCAGTCGCCGACGAACTTCGCCTTGGTCGCAGCCTCGTTGTTCCAGTAGCCGAGAAACATCACCGGGTCCGGCCGGCGCACGGCGATCTGGCCGGTGGCGCCCGGCGGCAGTTCCCGCCCCTCCCCGTCGACGATCGCCACGACGTGGCCGGGCACCGCCCTGCCGATCGGACCGGGGCGCGAGACGCCGAGTTTGCCGATCGAACCGATGACGATGTTGCACTCGGTCTGGCCATAGAACTCGTTGACGGTGACGCCGAGCGTGCGGCGTACCCACTCCCATGTCTCCCGCCCGAGCGATTCCCCCGCCGTGCCGATCGTGCGCAGGTTGAGGCGATAGTGCTTTTGCGGCTCCTCGACACTCTTCATCAGGCGCAAGGCGGTCGGCGGGATGAAGGCGTTGCGCACGTTCATCTCCGCCATGATGCGATAGGCCATGTGCGGATCGAACTTCTGGCCCGGCGAGGAGACGACCGGCACCCCGAGCAAAAGGGCGGGCAGGAGGACATTGAGCAGTCCGCCGGCCCAGGCCCAGTCGGCCGGCGTCCATATCCGGTCGCCGGGCTGGGGCAGGAATTCATGATGCATCTGGAAACCGGGAACGTGTCCAAGCAGCACGCGATGCCCGTGCAGCGCTCCCTTCGGCGGGCCGGTCGTGCCAGATGTATAGATCATCAGCGCCGGATCGTCGGGGCCTGTCTCGGCCGCGACGAAGGGCCCCTCCGCACGCTCCTCGATCGTTGCGAACGGCACCGTCCCGGCCCGCTCGGCGTCGTCCGAAAGCACGACGAGAGCTAGATCCTCGAGCCGCTCGCGCACCATCTCCAGCCGTTCGAGGCCGAAGCCATTGGTCACGATCGCCTTCGCCGCCGCATCGCGCAGGCGATACTCCAGCGCTTCCTCGCCGAAGAGCAGCGCCAACGGCAGGGCGATCGCCCCAAGCTTGTAGATCGCAACGTGGGCGATCACCGTCTCGAACCCCTGCGGCAGCAGGATCGCCACACGATCCCCGGCCTGCACGCCGCGCGCCGCAAGTCCGCGCGCAAACCGCGACGAGCGGTCGGCCAGTTCTGCGTATGTGAGACTCCGGTGATGTCCATTCTCGCAGAAATGCTGGAGACAGACATGGTCCGGCTCACGGGTCGCCCACGCGTCGGAGACAGCGGTTCCGATATTGAACCGCGCCGGAATGTTCCAGCGGAAGTCGCGGTAGAGATCCTCGTAGGTCGTCCGTTCGGCAAGCATTGCAGTGCAGTCCCTTTCGCTGCAATGCACTACCATTTCCTGCCTGGGGGCGGCAACGGTCCCGGTCACGGTCCGGCTGAAAGCCGCGCCTCCACGGCCGAGACGCCGGCGACGGAGCGGGCAATGGCGATCGCCCGGTCAATTTCCGCAAGCGAGCCGAGACGACCGGTCAGAAACACCGTTCCGTTCTCGCATGTCACGGCAACGTCCGAGGCATCGATCGTGCCCGCGGCCGCAAGCGCGTCCGCAACCGCCGTTTCGAGCATTGCCGGGTCGGGACCGTCGAAATGCTCGGGCACCTCACCATGAAACGTACCTTCCTTGAAAACCATCGAACCCTCCCCGGCGGTTTTAAGCGATCAGATACAATCGTGATCTTTCCTGCCATTCCCTTCAGTCAAGACCCGGAGGGATCCAAATATGAAGCACGAGGCGGGAACGGCTGGCTTTGAGTGTCGCTGGCCGGGCGCTCTGGTCCTACATCCGTCCATCGGAGTATCCGGATGACCGTTTGCCCCCCGAAAATGCATCGAAGCCCGCCACCGGGGCGGGCCTCGACAGATTGTTCCTTCCGGCGTGGCACTGGGGCCACGCCGGAAAGTGCGGATCAGAGGATGAAGTCGCTGGCCGTGAGGTTGACGAGACCCGTCAGCTGGATCTCGAAGTCATGGCGGCCGTCGCCATCGAGGTCACCCTGGATCACGGTGCGATCGTTCGCAGTACCGGCCTTGTCTTCCAGGTGCCAGGCCAGTGCACCAGCCTTACGATCGAACAGGGCGTTTTCCTGAGCCTGGAAGTGGAACGTACCGTCGCCACGCGCAGAACCGTTGGCATCGATGCCAGACACGTCGATCTTGTCCTGGCCCTTCTGGAAATCGGTGATGACATCACGGTTCCAGTTGGTCCCGGCTTCCGCCGCCGTCTTGAAGGTAAAGACATCGGCGCCAGAGCCGCCCGTCAGCGTGTCCTGTCCGGTTCCACCACGGATGGTGTCATTGCCGGCACCACCGTTGATGGTGTCATTGCCTGCACCACCGTCGATGACGTTGCGGCCGCCGTTGCCCGTCAGCACGTCGTTGTAGCTCGAGCCCGTCAGGTTCTCGATGCTGACGAACTTGTCGCCCTGGGCGTGACCACCCGTCGCAACACCGGTGGCGAGATTGACGTTGACGGCCGAGGAGCCAGCGTAGGTCGCCGTGTCGGTGCCCTTGCCACCGTCAAGAACGTCGGCGCCGGCGCCACCCTTCAAGACGTCATTGCCGCCGAGGCCCTTGAAGGTGTCGTTGCCACCGTTGGACTGACCGGCGAGCGGCATGTTGTCATTGCCTTCGGTGCCGAGGTGGACCTTGCCCGTGCTGGGGACATCGGTGCCGGTGTCGGGCTGATCCGTGCCGGTGTCCGGCTGGTCCGGGTTGGTCGGCTCGGTCGGCGGAGTGGTCGGCTCGGTGGGCGGAGTCGTCGGCGGCGGCGTCACACCGCCCATATCCGGCATCGTGTCCAGATCAGTGTTGCCGGAGACGACGGGGTTGTCGTTATAGAACGAGAACTTGCCCCACTGGCCGGTGCCGATCTGGTTGTTGATGATCTTGATCGAGGCGTCGTCGACCGTGCCGCCACCCTTGCGGCCGTCGAGGTAGACGGTGTAGCCGCCGCCGACCAGGCGGTTGCCCTCGATGGTGATGTTCGACAGGCCGCCGAACTCGTTGTTCATCATCACCGCCGAGGTCTGGCCGTGGTCGTTGATGACGGTGTTGTGGATGATCTGGATGTCATGCGCACCGCGGGCGTCGGTGCCGCCGCCGTTGATCTCGATGCCGTCATAGTGGGCGTCGCTGCCGCCGCGCAGGCTGTGGATGAAGTTGTCGCGGATCACCGACGGGCCGACGACGTTGATGCCGTTGTCGACGTCATGCAGGTTGTTGCGCAGGAACGTGCCGTTGCCGTAGATGGCGTTGACGGTCTTGCCCTGGCCGTCGATCTCGCTGTCCTGCAGGGTGAAGCCGGTGGCGCCGTCCATGACGCGCAGTGCGTGCCAGGGCGTGTCGGAGACCAGCTTGACGTTCTTCATCGTCACGTTCTTGGCGTCGATGATGATGGTGCCGAAGACCTCCAGGTTGCTGATCACCGCGTTGTCCTGGGTGACCCGGTAGGTGCCGGTGAACTTGGTCAGGTTCGTGCCGGCCGGAATGCCGGTCGTCGTGGCATCCGGGAAGCCGGTGACCGTCGAGGCGGCGGCCGGCGCGGCTGACAGCCACACGATGGCAAACATACTCCGCAAGAGATCAGCGCACATCTTTCACTCCGTCGTGCAGACCCGCATCGGTCATTGCGCGGCCTCATTCCGCGCAACTCCGCCTTGCCGTGCCTCGCCTGCAGCGAGCGGGCCCGACCCCGGTAATCTAGTGTCGTCGGGCTCGATCATCTTCCCCTCGGGGACCGCTCGGTGGCAGACTTTGGGAGGAAGCATGGCCGTCCGTATGTGGGCTTGGCGATGGAGCCCTGGCTGCAACCGTGAGCGACTTACGCCAGATTGCCTACGCCAACATCCGAGATGCTGAATTATCGGGCGGTGAGGCCGATGCGAGGATGGGTGAGATTTCAGTATCCTGCAGGGGTCTCATGTGGAAAGTAGCGGTCGTCGGAACTGGCTTTATCGGCTCGACTATAGCCTTCGTCCTTGCATCCAAGGGATGCTGCGTGGACGCCATTGATATCAATGAGCGACGGATCGCAGCTTTCGAGCGCGGCGACTGTCCGATCAAGGAACCCGGCCTGGCCGAGCTGCTGCGCGAGCAGAAGGCGACCGGGCGTTTGCGTTTCAGCAGCGACTTTTCCCGCGTCGCCACCGCCGACGTCATCCTGGTGACCGTCGGAACACCGCTGGCCGAAGACTTTTCACCCGACATCAGCCACATCCGTTCGGCGACGGATGCCATCGCCCCCCATGTGCATGACGGGCAGTTGGTGATGGTCAAGAGCACCGTGCCGCCGGGCATAACCCGGACGGTCGTGGCCGAGCGGTTGAGGCGGTTCGCCGACGTTCACGTCGCGTTCAGTCCAGAACGGCTTGCCGAGGGCTCGGCAATCCGGGAACTGCAAAGCCTTCCCATCGTCGTCGGCGGTCTCGACCCCCAAAGCAGTGCCGTGGCCGAGGCTTTCTGGCAGCAGACGCTCGGCGTCGACGTCATCGTCGTCAGTTCGCCTGAAGCCGCCGAGATGGTCAAACTGGCCGACAATCTCTGGATCGACCTCAACATCGCTCTGGCGCACGATCTCGCCAAGCTCTGCGACGCGCTGCCCTACGATCTCGACGTGCTCGAGGTGATTGCCGGCGCCAACAGCCTGAAGAAGGGCCAGCATTACGTCAATATCCTGACGCCGTCGAACGGCGTGGGTGGCTATTGTCTGACCAAGGACCCGTGGTTCGTGCACAGCCTTGGCGCGCGCCACGGGGCCGACCTGTTGACGCCGAAAACCTCGCGCACCATCAACGCGGGCATGCCGGCCTATTGCGCCTTGCAGATTGCGCAGTGGGCACGCCGCCACGACCGCGTGCTGGCCAATCTGCAACTGGCCGTCCTCGGCCTCGCGTTCAAGACCAACTCCGGCGACGTCCGCCTGACACCGGTCAAACCGCTGCTGGATGCCTTGCGTTCCGAGGGCTTCGGAACCGTCCGGGTTCACGATCCGATGGTTCTCAAGGAAGATGCCGATGGCTGGGGCGTGGAGCTCAATCCTTCCATCGACGACACGCTGCGCAACGCCGACGGCGTGATTTTCCTCGTCGCGCACGATGAGTTCAGGTCCCTGTCGCCTGCGCACATTGCGAAGCTCGCCGCCCCGGGCGCACTCGTCTTTGATGGTCGCCGCTACTTCGATCGGTCCGAAATCGCCGAGCTTCAGAACCTTGGCCTTGCCTACAAGGGAGTTGGACGTTGAACAGCGTGATGGTAACCGGCGCCGCCGGCATGATAGGCAGCCACCTGATCGACCGCCTGCTGCGGGACGGTCACACCGTCCACGGCCTCGACATCGTCCCGCTCGATCAGGCGAACAACCTTCGCGAGGCGCGCGGCAGTCCCAATTTCCACTACACCCAGGGCGACATCCGCGACAAAGCGACGATCGAACGGTATTTCCGCCCCGAAGCGAGCACCCTCTATCACCTCGCCTCCGTCGTCGGCGTGCGACACTACATGGAGGACCCGCTCAGCCTGATCGATATCGCCATCATCGGCACCCGGAACTTCATCGGCCTGTGTGAAAAGCACAATGTCCGGATCCTCTTTACCAGCACCAGTGAGGTCTATGGCCGCAACCCCGCCGTTCCATGGAAGGAATCCGACGACCGCGTGCTCGGAGCGACCAGCGTCGATCGCTGGAGCTATTCGACGAGCAAGGCCCTGATCGAGCACATGCTGTTCGGCGTCTACCGCAAGAGCGGCATGCCGATGTCGATCGTCCGCTTCTTCAACGTCTACGGCCCGCGGCAAAATCCGATCTATGTCGTGTCGCAGTCCATCTATCGGGCGCTCCGCAACGAGGCGCCGGAACTCTATGACGGCGGCCGGCAGACCCGCTGCTTCACCTATGTTGGCGACGTGATCGACGGTGTCGTGCGCGCCGCCACGGACGCTCGGGCGGTCGGCGAAATCTTCAACCTGGGCAATCCAACCGAAGTGGCAATCGGCGACGTCGTCAGGCTATGCGTCGAACACAGCGCCACCGGGGTCACGCCCATCGCCGTCCGGAGCGAGCAGAAATACGGCGCCGTCTACGAGGACATCGAGCGCCGCGTCCCCGACGTCAGCAAGGCGCACGAGCGCCTCGGGTGGCGGGCGACGACCAGCGTCAGCGACGGCATCGCCCTGACGGTAAAATGGGCGCGCGACAACCCGTGGTACCTGTCTCCATAGGACCAGGGCAGCGGTCAGTCGCCAGATAGGCTCGCGTCGCCGCCCGGTCGAGCATCCGCACCACCATGCCCGTCCCGGTTTGAAGCAGCGCCACCTTCGGTCGCGCGAAGACGCTTCCTTCCCGATAATCAAGCCATCCCCGCGCTCGGTCGACCGGCCCGGTTTCCGGGGTCGGCAAAAAATTGCTCATTCCGCGAATCTGCAGTTGCTAATCTTTCGACCACTTAATATGATGTTAAGTGGGAGTGAGACATGGACGACATTGTAACTGCAGTGGCAAAGCAAGACGCAGTCGGCGAGAAAGTCAAGGCTTTCCGCACGGCCCGACGCATGTCGCTGCGCGCGCTCGGCGATGCCACCGGCACGACCGCGAGCTTCCTCAGTCAGCTCGAGCGGGGCCTGAGCGGCGTCAACATCAGCACGCTGATGCGGATTGCCGGGGCGCTCGGCATAAGCCTCACCGACCTTTTCGACGACGCGGCCCCGCCCGTCGGCCGGGTCTTGCGCAAGGGCGAGCGCCCGGCGCTGCCGCCGGCGGAAGGCTATCGCAAGATGATGCTGTCGCGCCGACCGATCCGCGACATGGAAGTCTACATCGGCGAATTCGACCCCGGCGGCTCGACCGGCGAAAAGCCCTACAGCCACGGCGATTCGCATGAACTTTTCTTCGTCATCCGGGGTGAGGTCGAATTGACCCTCGGCGACGAACGCCATCTGCTGTCGGACGGCGACAGCATCGAATATCCAAGTTCGGTTCCGCACAAGACCGTGAACATCGGCACGGAACCGGCCGAAGTTTTGTGGATGATCGCGCCGCCGACCAGCGTCGCGGACGACCTCGACCAATACCTGCCACGGCCTGGCTCGTAGCCGGGGCAGGAACAACGCAAGCGAGCGCTGCTGGGAGTATCAAAGAGATGAGAACATTTGCGAGGGCTCTTGCCCTGACCATGACGTGCGCCCTGGCGTTGCCGGCGTTCGCACAGGACAAGCCGGTCGCCGGCGAAGTGACGGAAGGGTCGCTGAAGGGCAAGACCCTGACCTTCGTGTCCTACGGCGGCATCTATCAGGACGGCCAGGCCGCGGCACTTCAGGAATTCGTCGAGAAGTCCGGCGTGACGCTGCTCAATGACGGCCCGACCGAAATCGCCAAGCTGAAGGCGCAGGTCGATTCCGGCAATGTCACCTGGGACGTCGTCGACACCGCCGACCTGCCGCCCTACGTCCACTGCGGAACGCTGTTCCAGAAGCTCGACTTCTCCAAGCTCGACGTTTCCAAGATCCCGCCGGGCCAGGTCGGCGAATGCTCTGTTCCGGCGATGAACTACGGCGTCGTGCTGATGTACAAGAACGACACCTACAAGGACAATCCGCCGAAGAACTGGCAGGACTTCTTCGACACCGAGAAGTTCCCCGGCGTGCGCGCCATCGACGGCAGCGGTGATCCGACCGGCAGCCTGCTCGAGCAGGCCTTCAAGGCGGCCGGCGGCGACCCGAAGGCGATGACGGCAGACGACATCGAAAAGGCCATCCAGAAGCTGCGCGATCTCGGTCCCGACACGATCTATTGGAAGACCGGTGCTGAATCCCAGCAGCTCGCCGAGTCCGGCGAAGCCGACATGATCATGATGTGGACCGGTCGCGCCATGACCGCCGTCAAAAACGGCGCCCAGTACACGCCGGTCTGGCAGGACTGGTTGGTCGTCATGGACCAGATCACCATTCCGGTCGGCGTCAAGGACACCGACGCGTCCTACGCGCTGATCAACGCCTACCTCGGCAAGCGCTCGCAGGAGATCCTCACCGAGAAGACCTCCTACACGCCGATCAACACCGACGCCAAGCCGCAGGTTGACGAGGTCACCACCTCCTTCCTGACCAGCACGCCGGAGCGCATTGCCCAGGGCTATCAGCAGAACATTCCGTTCTGGGTGAAGAACTTCGACCTCGCCGCCGAGCAGTGGTCCGCCCTTCTCTCCGGCAACTGAGCCCTTGATCCATGCAAGTCCGGCTCCGGCCGGACTTGCCTCCTGAAGCACTGGAGATCACCTTGACCGCCACGCCCGACCAGGGCTTGCGGACCGGCCTTGCCGGCGCCCGACAACCCGCTTTCCTTTCACGATTTCGCCCGCGCGGCGCGGTATGGCTGGCAGTTCCCGCCGTGCTGGTGCTGCTCGCAGCCCTTGCCTATCCGCTGGCGATCGTGGTGCTGCGCAGCTTCACCGATCCGGCGCCAGGCCTCGACAACTACGTCTGGTTCTTCCAGTCCGCCGTCAACAGGGCGGTGCTGGAGCGCACCTTCGTCGTCGCCGCCTGGGTGACGGTCGTCTCGCTGATCTGCGCCTACCCCTACGCCTATGCCATGACCATCGTCGGCAAGAACCTGCGGCTGGCGCTCATCCTGTGCGTGCTCGTGCCCTTCTGGCTGAGCGGCGTGGTGCGGACGCTCGCCTGGGTGATCCTGCTGCAGGATTCCGGCGTCATCAATTCGTTCCTGCGCGGCGTCGGCCTGCCGCCTGTCAAGCTGATCCGCACGCTGCCCGGCGTCATCATCGGCATGACGCAGGTGCTGCTGCCGTTCATGATCCTGCCGATCTATACGGTGATGAAGGGCATCGATACCCGGCTGCTGCAGGCCGCCCGCAGCCTCGGCGCAAAGCCGTGGCGCGCCTTCGTGCAGATCTACATGCCGCTGTCGCTGCCCGGCGTCTATGCCGGCTGCATCATCGTCTTCATCCTGTCGCTCGGCTTCTACATCACGCCGGCCCTGCTCGGCGGCCCGCGCAGCATCCTGCTGTCGTCACTGGTGCAGAACCAGGTGCTGAGCCTGCTCAACTGGGGCCGCGGCGGCGCCATGGGCGTTGTGCTGCTGGTCGCAACCTTCGTGCTGCTGGCCATCGCCGCCCCGCTGATGCGGCAGAAGCACAGTTCCACGCGCAGGGAGGCCTGAACCGATGCCATCCTTCTCGCGCATTCTCCTCGGCCTCTTCTGCCTGCTCGTCGCGTTGCTGCTGCTCGCGCCGACGCTGGTGGTGATCCCGATGTCGTTCAACGGCAACAAGTCGCTGGCCTTCCCCCCGGTCGGCTTCTCGTGGCAATGGTATGACAACTTCTTCACCAATCCCGATTGGACGACGAGCTTCACCAACTCGCTGATGATCGCCGTCATCGTGGCGGTGGTGGCGACCGTCGTCGGCACGCTCGCCGCCTTCGGCGTCACCCGTGCTGCGGCGCGGACCGGCGGCCTGCTGCGTGCGCTCCTGATCACGCCGATGGTCGTGCCGGGCGTGGTGCTGGCGATCGGCATCTATGCGGTCTATCTCGACGCGCATCTGGTCGGTACGGTCACCGGTTTCGTGCTCGCCCACACGATGCTGGCGATCCCCTTCGTGCTGATCGCGGTGCAGGCGAACCTGGAGGTCTTCGACCGCCGCCTGGAAACCGCCGCCGCCAGCCTTGGCGCGGGTCGGCTGACGGTGTTCCGCACCGTGACGCTGCCGCTGATCCTGCCGGGCGTCCTATCCGGCGCGCTGTTCGCCTTCATCACCTCGTTCGACGAGATCATCGTCGCGCTGTTCATCACCAGCCCATACCTGAAAACCCTGCCGGTGCAGATCTACTCGTCGATCACCCGCGACGCCGACCCGACCGTCGCGGCCGTCGGCACGCTGCTGTTCCTGGCGACGTCGCTCATCATCATTGCCGGCCTGCTTATCGGCATGCGCCGCGGAAGGACATGACCATGAATGCACCCCTACGATCCGCCGGTGCCGCGATCGAAATTCGCAAGGCCTCCAAGCGCTACGGCGCCTTCGTGGCCCTGAACGACATCGACCTGAGCATCCGTCCCGGCGAGTTCATGACGCTGCTCGGCCCCTCCGGCTCCGGCAAGACGACGACGCTGAACCTGATCGCCGGCTTCACCGACATCAGCTCCGGCACGCTCGAGATCGGCGGCAAGAGCGTCACCGGCCTGCCCTCTCACAAGCGCAACATCGGCGTGGTCTTCCAGCACTACGCGCTGTTCCCGCACATGACGGTCGGCAAGAACGTCGCCTATCCGCTGACGCTGCGCGGCATAACCGGCGAGGAACGCGAGCGCCGCGTCAAGCGGGCGCTCGACATGGTGAAGATGGCCGACTTCGCGCACCGCTACCCGAACGAGCTGTCCGGCGGTCAGCAGCAGCGCGTCGCGCTCGCCCGCGCGCTGGTGTTCGACCCGCCGCTGCTTTTGATGGACGAGCCGCTCGGCGCGCTCGACAAGAAGCTGCGCGAATGGCTGCAGCTGGAAATCAAGCGGATCCACCGCGAGCTCGGCACCACCTTCGTCTACGTGACCCATGACCAGGAAGAGGCGCTGGTGCTGTCCGACCGGATCGCCGTCTTCAACGGCGGCCGCATCGAGCAGATCGGCACCGGCCGCGAACTCTACGACAATCCGGCAACGCTGTTCGTCGGCCGCTTCATCGGCGAATCGACGGTGCTGCGCGGAGCGGTCGAGGTTTCCGGCGACGACACGGTGATGACGATCGGCGACGAAAAGGTCGTGGCGCATGGCCGGCTTGCCGGCGGTGCCCGCCCGGTCATCCTGCTGCGGCCCGAGCGGGTGGCGCTGAAGCGTCCCGGCGCCGAGCCCGTCCCCGGCGAAAACCGCCTCTCCGGCACGGTCGCCGAGGCGATCTACCTCGGCTCCGGCTCCAAATACGAGGTGCGGCTTAGGGACGGCACGATCGCCGTCGTGCGCAGCCCGCTCGGCGCGGCCGATTTCGCCATCGGCGACGCCGTCGAGGTCGCCTTCATGCCCGCCGATCTCACCCTTCTTCCCGACGACGCCAGCGCCGACGTGACACTGACGTAAACCGAACCGAACCGAAAGCACCTCCCATGGACGTCAAGACCAACGGCAACATCTCGTTCTGGTATGCCGACATCGGCGGCATCCCGCAAAAACGCCCTGCCCTTCCCGGCGACCGCGACGCCGATGTCTGCATCATCGGCGCCGGCTTCACCGGCCTGTGGACCGCCTACTACCTGAAGAAGGCCGATCCTTCCCTCAACATCGTCATCGTCGAACGCGAGTTCGCCGGCTTCGGCGCCTCCGGGCGCAACGGCGGCTGGCTGTCGGGCGGCTTCGGCTGGTCGCGGGAGAAATACCTCAAGACCTCCAGCCGCGGTGCCGTCATCGACATGCAGCGCGCCATGGCCGGCACGGTGGACGAGGTGATCCGCGTCACCGAGGCCGAAGGCATCGATGCCGACATCCTGCGCGCCGACAACCTCACCGTCGCCACCAACGCGCCGCAGCTCGAGCGCGCCCGCGCGGAATACAAGTTCTACCGCGACTGGCAGATGCCGGAAGAACGGATCGAGCTGCTTTCGGCCGAAGCGGCGGCGAAGCGGATCCGCATCGCCAACATCAAGGGCGCCTTCGTGATCCGCGACATGGCGCGCGTGCAGCCGGCCAAGCTGGTGCGCGGCCTTGCCAAGGTGGTGGAGAGCCTCGGCGTCTCGATCTTCGAGGGCACCTCGGTGACGAGCTTCGAGAAGGGCCGCGTCGTGACCGATCGCGGCACGGTGCGCGCCCCGGCGATCATCCGCGCCACGGAAGGCTTTTCCGCCGGCCTGCCCGGCCATGAGCGCACCTGGCTGCCGCTCAACAGCGCCCAGATCGTCACCGAGCCGGTGCCGGACTCCTTGTGGAAGGAGATCGGCTGGGAGGGTCACGAACTGCTCGGCGACGCGGCGCATGCCTATTGCTACGCCCAGCGCACCCGCGAGGGTCGCATCACCATGGGCGGCCGCGGCGTGCCCTATCGCTTCGGCTCGAAGACCGACGTCAACGGCCAGACGCAGCAGGCGACCATCGACGCGCTGCATGCCATCCTGACCCGCCTGCTGCCGCAGACGAAATCGCTCAAGATCGATCACGCCTGGTGCGGCGTGCTTGGCGTTCCGCGCGACTGGTGCACGACGGCCGGCTTCGATCGCTCGACCGGCATCGGCTGGGCCGGCGGCTATGTCGGGCTCGGCGTCTCCAGCTCCAACCTCGCCGGCCGCACGCTCGCCGACCTGGTCCTCAACCGCAGCACCGAGCTGACCGGCCTGCCCTGGGTCAACCGAACGGTGCGCAAGTGGGAGCCGGAGCCGTTCCGCTGGCTCGGCGTGCATTCCATGTACCAGCTCTACCGCATCGCCGACGAACGCGAGTTTGCCGGCCTGCCACAGACTTCGAAGTTCGCGGCGCTTGCCGACAGCATCACCGGCCACTGAGCCAAACCGTGAATGACAGGATATACCCATGATCAGTTTTGAGAATTTCGGCGACCTCCTCGGCTTGAACCTCGGCGCCGCCGCGCCGAAGCCCACCGCCATCGCCGGTGACCCGCAGGAAGCAGCCGTTGCCTTGTGGAAGAGCCCGGACGGCAAGATGGAGACCGGCGTGTGGGAATGCTCGCCCGGCCGCTTCACCGCCGATCGCAGCCAGCAGTCGGAGATCTGCCACATTCTCACCGGCCGTGTGACGCTGCACAATGGCGACGGCACCAGCCGCGACATCGGCGCCGGCGAGATGTTCGTCCTGCCGCTCGGCTGGCGCGGTGAATGGACCATCCACGAACAGACCCGCAAGATCTACACGATGATCGCTGCCGGCGTCTGACGACGCCCGCACCGTCACCGGAGGCCCACCAATGACAGACGACGTATCGTCCGGCAATTCGACGGCGCGCGCGCCGTCTGCCTTTCCGCACCTGTTCCAGCCGCTGAAAATCCGCGGGGTGGAACTGAAGAACCGGATCATGTCCAGCGGCCATGACACGACGCTGCCGACTGATGGTCTCGTCAACGACGCGCTTCTCGCCTACCATGCCGCCCGCGCCAAGGGCGGCGTCGGGCTGATCGTCAGCCAGGTCGCGGGCGTGCACGAGACGGCGCGCTACACCTCCCACATGCTGATGGCGACCGAGGACGCCTGCATCGACGGATACCGCCGTCTTGCGGAAATCTGTCACGCCGAGGGCTGTGTCCTATTCTCGCAACTCTTCCATCCCGGCCGTGAGATCATGGAGGGCGGCGACGGGCTGCTCACCGTTGCCTATGCCCCCTCCGTCTCGCCGAACGAACGCTTTCGCGTGATGCCGCGGGCGCTCGACCGGCCGATGATTGGGGAGATCATCGCCGGTTACGCCGCCGCCGCGCGGCGCATGCATGCGGCCGGTGTCGATGGCTTGGAGTTCGTGGCAAGCCATGGCTACCTGCCGGCGCAGTTCTTCAATCCGCGCGTCAACCGCCGCTCCGACGACTACGGCGGCTCGCTGGACAACCGCCTGCGCTTCGCCCGGGAGGCGCTCGCGGCCATGCGCGCGGCGACTTCAGCCGATTTCGTCATCGGCATGCGCATCAGCAGCAGCGAACGCGACGAGCAGCAGGGGCTCGCCAGCGACGAGACGCTGGAAATTTGTCGCCGGCTGGAGCCGATGCTGGACTATGTGAGCGTTACCGCCGGTACATCGGCCTCGCTTGGCGGCGCTGTTCATATCGTCCCGCCCATGGCCTACCGCGCCGCCTACCTTTCCGGCGACGTGGCGCGGTTCCGCGAGGCGCTTGGCATCCCCGTCTTCGTGACGGGGCGGATCAACCAGCCGCAGGAGGCCGAAGCGGTGATCGCAAGCGGTGCGGCAGACGTCTGCGGCATGACGCGGGCGATGATCTGCGACCCGGACATGCCGGGCAAAGCGCTCGAAGGCCGGACGGACGACATCCGCGCCTGCATCGCCTGCAACCAGGCCTGCATCGGCCATTTCCATCGGGGCGTGCCGATTTCCTGCATCCAGCATCCCGAAACCGGGCGCGAACTGACATTCGGCACGCTCACGCCAGCGGCCAAGCCGAAATCCGTGATGGTCATTGGCGGCGGCCCGGCGGGCATGAAGGCGGCCGCCATCGCCGCGGCGCGCGGACACAGGGTGTCGCTGTACGAGGCCGCCGCGCAGCTTGGCGGACAGGCGCTGCTGGCGCAGCAGCTTCCGCGACGGGCCGAGTTCGGCGGCATCATCACCAACCTCGCCCATGAGGTCGAGCTTGCCAATGTCCGGGTCTTGCGCGGCACGCGCGTCGACCGGGCCCTGGTGGAGGCCGAGAAACCGGACGCGGTCATCATCGCCACCGGCGCCCGACCCTATCGTCCCGACCTTCCACAGGACGACAGCATCCAGGTGGTCGATGCCTGGCAGGTGTTGCGCAAGGAGGTGAAGACCGGCAGCCGCGTCGTCGTCGCCGACTGGCGCTGCGACTGGATCGGCCCCGGCATCGCCGAGTTGCTGACCAACGAAGGCTGCAGCGTCGACCTCGCCGTCAACGGAACGCATGCCGCCGAACTGCTGCCGCTCTATGTTCGCGACAACCTCGCCGCCGAATTCCATCGCATCGGCGTGCGCGTCACACCCTATGCCCGCCTTTATGGCTGCGACGGCGGAACGGTGTATATGCAGCACACGGTAAGCGAGCAGCCAATCCTGTTCGAGAACGTGGAGACATTGGTGCTTTGTCTGGGTCACGAACCTGTCGACGATCTGGCGGACATGCTGAAGGACCTCGTGCCGGAACTGCACGTCATCGGCGACAGTCAGGCACCGCGCACGGCGGAAGAGGCCGTTTACGACGGACTGAAGGTCGCCTCCATGCTCTAGCCGGATCACGCACTGGGCCCCGTAGGTGCCCGCAAATTCGTTGACGTGAACACCCAAATTGACGCGGGTGGCGAACCTTCGGGGTCGCATCCCGCGCTCCCATGTCGCTTTCGCAAAACCGCTGCACACATTTGCGGGACATGCACTAGGGCAGCCCATTGATAAAATGCCGGCAGTTGTATTCACCTGATCTTTTCTCCGGTCCCCGCAAAGGTAGCGAAACCCGCAAAAACGCCGTCAACCGATGACTCTGCAATTTCGTTCTCGCCAGACCCCAATCGCCCCGCACATCAAGATGGCAACGCTCGCCGCCCTTGCCTGCGCTGTTGGGGCGAGCGCGCTCGTTTGCGTGCTGAGCCTGCTGGTTCCCGATCGTCCGTTTTGGCTGGAACTGACCGCCGTGGCGTCAATATCGGCGGCGGTTACATTTCCGCTTCAATTTGCGCTTTGTCTGCGCAACGAATCGCTTCGCGCGACCAGACAGGAACTCGAGCACGCGCGCCGTCACGATCCCGTCACCGGTACACTGCGCGCCAGCGAATTTGCGACCTCGATCGAGCACGCGATCGACCGCAGGCGCGTGAGCACTGCGGAAAGTGCCGATGGCGTCATGCTCGTTCTCAGGGTCGGCAATCTCGACGAGATCGGTGGTCGCTACGGTCCGCAATGGGCGGACACGCTGCTTCAATCCCTTGTCCGGATCGTGCATTCCTCCGTGCGCTATGGTGACCTTGTCGCCCGGCTTGCCTCCGACGAGCTCGGGATCTACCTGCCAGGCGCAACGCCAGAAAATGCAAGAGACATCTGCGATCGCATCCGCGAACGGGTAAAGGAGACCACCTTCACAGCCGGGCAGGAGCGCCAAATATCGGTGACGGTGCGGCTTGGCGGTACCAGGGTGGGTGACCAGGCCGACTTTCAGGCTCTCCGCGAGGCAGCCAACCGCGCCGCCCTCGCGGAGGAAGAGACTGGTCCGCTCCTGTTCCGGGAGCTGTTTTCGTGACAGGGAGGCTTTCGGGGCCGACCCGATAGCCGCACGCCATTGCCCATCACCTGATTGCGGCGCACGGCAAAGGTGTGGGCGTGTGCCAACCCGCATCGTCCTGGACGATCCGCCCTACCACCTCGTCCAGCGATTGCTGCCAGGGCGGCATGGTCCAGCCGAATGTCGCGGCGAACTTGGTGGTGGACAATTGCGTGTTCAACGGGCGTGCTGCCTGCGCGGCAAATTCGGTGGCCGTTATGTCACGAACCTCCGCCCACGGCCCGCCACGAGCGCGGCTTGAGGAGAACACATGACGGGCGAAGTCGGCCCATGAGGTCGTTCCGGTTCCCGCGAGGTGATAGATCCCGCATGCTGGGCCCTCATCCATCGCAACGGCGGCGCGCAGGATGGCGTCGGCAATGTCGAGCGCCGACGAGGGGTTGCCGCACTGGTCTGCGACGATCGCGATTTCCTTGCGCACGCTTGCCAGCCGCAGCATGGTTTTTACGAAATTCGTCCCGAACGGGCTGTACACCCAGCTCGTCCGCAGGATGAGATGCCGGGGGGCGGCCGCCGCCACGGCGATTTCGCCCGCAAGCTTGGAAGCGCCGTAGACGTTCAGGGGTGCCGGTGCATCGGTTTCGCGGTAGCCGCCCTGCTTCTTTCCGTCAAAGACGTAGTCGGTCGATAGATGGATGATCGGCACTCCGAGACGGAAAGCCGCCTCGGCGACGGCCCCGGCGCCGGTCGCGTTGATCCTGTGGGCCAGTGTCGGCTCGCCCTCGGCCCGATCGACGGCCGTATAGGCAGCGGCTGAAACGACAAGTCGGGGGCGCACGGACGCCAGCGCTGGCCAGATTGTCTCCGGCCGAGCCAGGTCGAGCTCGGGGCGCCCCAGGGCGACTACCTCGACGCCAAGCAGCGCTCCTGCCCGCTCCATCAAGGCCAAGGCGATCTGGCCCTTGGTCCCGGTTACGGCAATTCTCACGCCAGACGTCGCTGACGTTCGCCGAGACGCAGGCCGCAATAGCGCTCGCGGCGGATCGGCTCCCACCACCACCTGTTGGCAAGGTACCAGTCCACGGTTGCCTTCAGCCCTTCGTCGAACCCGATGTTCGGACTCCACCCGAGGTCTCGCTCGATCTTGGTCGGGTCGATGGCGTAGCGCCGATCATGGCCCGGCCGGTCGGTGACGAAGGTGATGAGATCGCTGTGGCGCCGCCCCCGCCCCCGCGGCCGGCAGGCGTCGAGATGATCGCAGATGGCCGTCACGACGGCGAGATTGCTCCGCTCGGCGCGTGCGCCGATGTTGTAGCTCTCCCCCGGCCTGCCGTGGCTCACGATCCGTGCCAATGCCCGCGCATGATCCTCCACATGCAGCCAGTCGCGCACGTTCGCGCCGGTGCCATAGACCGGCAGCGGCTTCTCCTCCAGCGCATTGATGATCGTCAGCGGGATCAGCTTCTCGGGAAAGTGATACGGCCCGTAATTGTTTGAACAATTGGAAAGCAGCACCGGCAGGCCGTAGGTATGGTGCCAGGCGCGCACGAAGTGATCGGCGGCAGCCTTCGAGGCCGCGTAGGGCGACGACGGCGCGTAGGCCGTCCCTTCGGTGAACACGCCTCCGTCGAGGGGAAGGTCGCCGAACACCTCGTCCGTCGAGACGTGGAGAAATCGGAAACGCTCGTGCGCCGGCGCGGCCAATCCGCGCCAATAGGCGAGCGCCGCGTTCAGCAGGCGAACGGTTCCGACGACGTTTGTTTCGATGAAAACGTCCGGCCCGTCGATCGATCGATCGACATGGCTTTCCGCCGCAAGATGCATCACGGCGTCGATGTTCTCGCGCCGCATGATGTCGAGGATGGCCCCCTCGTCGCCGATATCGACGTTATAGTGGACATAGTTCGGCTGGCCCTCGACCGTCCGCAACGAATCGAGATTGCCCGCATAGGTCAGCTTGTCGACATTGACGACGCGCTCGACCCTGCCTGCCACCAGCTGGCGGCACAGCGCGGAGCCGATGAAGCCCGCGCCGCCGGTGACCAGAATTCGCCTCACCCAAGCCCCCATCACTCAATCCCCTTGAAAACGGCCGCATCGGCCAGAAACGGTGCGTCACGATCCTTTGCCGACAGCTGCAAGCCGCCGGCATCCACGGGCCATTCAATACCGATGTCCGGATCATCGAAGCGAATGGCGCGATCGTGATCAGGCGCGTAGAAGTCGCTGACCTTGTAGAGGATGTCCGTATTCGGCTCGAGTGTGACGAAACCATGGGCAAAGCCGACGGGCACCAGAACCTGGTTGCCTTTTGCGGCGGACAGTTCGATGCCGCACCATTTGGCAAAGGTCGGCGAATTCTGGCGAAGATCGACGACGACGTCGAAGACGCTGCCCCGCACGGCCCTGACGAGCTTGGCCTGTGCGCGCGGCGGCAGCTGGTAGTGCAACCCGCGCAGCGTACCCGCCCTGGCGGAACAGGAGTGATTGTCCTGCACGAAGACGATGTCGATGCCCTTGGCGGCCAAGGCGGCCGCGTTGTAGGTCTCGACGAAGAAGCCGCGCTCATCGTGGAGACGACGCGGCGTCAGCTCCAAGACGCCGTCGAGGCCGAGGGGACGAACGTCAAGCATCCGCAAGCTCCCTGATCCGGCGCCGGAGGTAGGCGGCATAGTCGGTCTGGCCGAGACCGGCGGCGCGGGCCAGGACCTCATCGGCCGAAAGGTAACCCAGCTCGTAGGCGATCTCTTCCGGGCACATGATCTTGACCCCTTGCCGGTATTCGATCGTGCGTACGAAGGAAGCCGCGTCGTGCAGGCTCTCGTGTGTTCCCGTATCGAGCCAGGCATAGCCACGGCCAAGCCGGCGGACGTGCAGGTCGTCGCGCTCGAGATAGGTGCGGTTGACGTCGGTGATCTCCAGTTCACCCCGCCCGGATGGCCGGACAGAAGCGGCAATGTCGAGGACGTCGTTGTCGTAGAAATAGAGGCCCGTGACGGCCCAGTTCGACTTTGGCGCGGTCGGCTTTTCTTCGATCGATTCGGCCTTTCCAGTCAGGGAATTGAAACTGACGACGCCGTAGCGGCTCGGTTCGTCGACATGGTAGGCAAAGATGGTGGCGCCGGCTTGCTGGGCGACGGCGTCGCGGCAGATTTCGGCGAGCCCTGCCCCGTAGAAGATGTTGTCGCCGAGAATGAGCGCGACGGGGCTGTTTCCGACAAACTTGCGGCCGATGACGAAGGCTTCCGCCAGTCCGTTCGGCTGCGGCTGCTCGGCGTAGGATATCGACAGGCCGAGCGCGCTGCCATCGCCCAGCAGACCCTCGAACAGTGGCCGATCCCGCGGCAGGGTGATCACCAGGATGTCACGGATGCCCGCCAGCATCAGCGTGCCGAGCGGATAGTAGATCATCGGCTTGTCGTGCACGGGGAGCAGTTGCTTCGACACCGCGAGGGTGACGGGGTAGAGCCGCGTGCCGCTGCCGCCGGCCAGAATGATACCCTTCATGCGGGGCCTCCGGTTGTCCTGTGCAGGCCCTCCGCTATGCCGACGGTCAGCCAATCTCGGAGGGAACGCGTCATGCGGGTCATTTCACCGGCACCTCGTCGATGCGCGGCTCGATCGCCGCCACGCCGGCCGGGCTCAACGCGCCGCAGCGCCAGACGCTGTAGGCGGGCTGCGTGTCCCAGTCGTAGTAGAAGGCAGCGTCCAACCGCTGCTGGTCCACGAGTTGGTCGAAGGCACGGCGGACGGTGCGAATCGCCGCCTCCCGTTCCCGATCGTCCACCGGACAGGCGCGCTCCGTGTTGGCGAGGCCCCATTCGGTCACCCAGCAGGGCTTGCCCGTGTCCCTCGGTTGGCAGAAATCGAGAAGGGCCGTCACACCCTGCATGAGCGCCGCATGGCGCTTGCGGCCGGGATAGAGATGGATGCCGTAGGCATCGACCACGCCGTCAAGGCCCCTTTCACGGAGCAACGTGACGAACTCGCCGGGATCGAGCCGTTCCATGCCGCGCCTGTCCGCCTCGCCGACACCGACGTCGGAAAGGCCGGCGGAGACGATCGCGGCGTCGCGGCTGTGTGTCGTTGCCCGAACTTCGTCGCGGGTGATGCTGACGGCGCCGACATAGGCGTCGAGCCCGCGCTCCAAGGCCGCCCGGTTTGCGACCTCGGCCAGGCTGCGCGGCGTGCGCCGGCCGGGCGTGGCGTAGACGACGAGATCCCCGTTGTAGGCGCTGTAGTTGATCTCGTTGCCGGGCTCGACGGCGTCGAGCCGGATGCCAATCGCATCGATATGCCGGAGCGCCGCCCGGAGGTGCTCGCGATAGCGGTCCAGGTCCAGATCGGAAAGCCTGTGGACGTCCCAGATACGGCCGAAGCCGGTGCGGGGCTGGGTTCGGTCCGGGTAATAGTCCTTGTTGCCCAACTGGATCTCGAGCAGGATTCGAAGGCCCAGCCGATCGGCGATCTCCAACGCCTCGATGCTCCTGTCGACCGGCCTGGACAGGGACAGCCGGACATGGGTGACGCCAGTCGCGGCCATCGCCGCCAGCACGCGCTCCTGCTCAGGGCGCGACAGCCAGCCGAGATTGACGCGGTTGATCCCCATGCGGGGGCCCGCGTCCGCATGCGCGGACGGCGTTTGGGCGAGGAGGCCGAGCGCGACCAGCGCGCCGCATAGCGCCGCCCGAACTCGCGCCCGGCCGCCCACCGGCCTATAGACCGATCTGGCCAAGCGCATTGCGGAAATTCGCCTCGCAGGCGGAGTAGCGGTCGATGACGGCCTGCGTGTCGATCTTGCCCAGGAAATTGGTCAGATAGGCGCGCTTGTCGGCTTCGCGGTTCCAGGTGGCCGCCTCGATATAGGGGAAGCCGATGAATTCCAGCATCTCCCGCATGCGATCGTCAACGGCGATCATCAGGGCCGGCGTGCCGGCCTGCATGCCGATGATGCAGCCGTGGAAGCGACGGCCGAAGCAAAGGTCGCGCGACGACATCGCGCCCCGCCACTGGTTCGTGTCGAAATAGACCAGCAGTTCGTGCTGGCGCTGCCATTTTTCCGAATGCTTGTACTGGGTCGCCCCGGTGATGCGCCCGCTTGCCCGGTCATAGACAATGGCGTTGTCGTCGCCGGTCAGCGAGAGGTTGTAGGCCACCAGTTCATCCTGCACGACATAGCTTGCCACGCTGTCCGGCTTCAGCAGGGCATGCGCATCGACGATGGTATCGGCGACGCTGCCGAGATAGCCGCCAAAGGCGATCTTCTGGGTTTCCGCCAGCCCCGGATTGGCGAGACCGGCGAGCGAACGCTTCATGTCGTCGGGCGAGAAATACAGCGACGGGCAGCCGGTCGGCTTGACGAATTTCATCCCCTGCTCCCGGAGAAACTCGGCGGTGAAATAGCCGCGGGTGAGGAAGAAGCTTTCCTTGCTCTTGAGCACGTCGAGGAACTTGAGCGTGCCCGCCGGCAGTTGCTCCTTCAGGCCGTCCTTCTTCTGGATACCGATGCCCATCACCACGACCGGCATCTTCAGCTTGGCGAAGATTTCGGCCTCCAGGTCGGCGGAGTAACCCGGCCGCAGCAGATTGGCGGAGGCGAAAACGCACAGATCGAACTCGCTGTTGACGCGCGCGAACAGGTCATCCGAATCCCGGTTGTTGGCAAGATGCCAGAACGGCAGGTAGATGACGTCGTGGCCACGCAGGCTTTCGGCGGCGCCCTCGCCGATCAGGTAATTGCCGGTGTTGGCGATCCGCCGCACCTGGGCGATCAGGTCCTTCTTGGTCCTGGTCTCGTCGAAGTAGGGCCGATGAATTACCGTCGTCCCGGAAACGCCTGCGATCGTCCGCTGCAGATACGACGGAATTCCTGTAAGTAAGATGCGCATCACTGTCCTTTGAACCGAACGCGGGAAAAGAATGGCAACGGGCCGTCAGAGCCCGATACCGATTTCGCGAAGCGTCGTGCGGAAGGCACGCTCGCGATCGGAGTATCGGTCGACCAGTTCGGTGGTGTTGAGCTTTGCCAGATGGTCGGCGACGAAATCGGCCCGGTTGTCCGCCTTGTCGATGTCGGTGACGTCGACGGCCGGCAGGCCGGTGAAGCCGAGCATCTCGCGCATGCGGTCGTCCACCGCCACCATCAGGCTCGGCACCGCTGCCTGCATGGCAATGATCGATCCATGGAAGCGGCGGCCGAAATTGAAGTCCATCGACGAGGCCCAGGCGCGCCACTGGTTGGTGTCGAAAAAGGTGCGCAGCTCGAAGGGCTGCTTCTGCCGCTCCGTGCCGGGATAGGCGAGGTCTCCGATCATCAGGCCGGAGGCGGAATCGTAGACGCGACCTTCGCTGTTCGGCTCAACGCTCATGTCGAAATGGAGGAACTCGTCCTGCACCACATACTGCGGCACGGAGCCTTCGGGCGCCATGGCGTTGGCATCGAGGATCGCCTCCTGATCGCCGCCGAGATAGCCGGAAAAGATCGTCCGCGCCTTGCCGACCTGCACGCTCGGCAGCTTTTTCAGCGCGCGGCGCATGTTGTCCGGCATTAAGTAGACCGAAGGGCAGCCCGTCGGGCGCACAAAGGAAAAACCCTGGTCCTTCAGGAAGCCGGCCGTCTCGTAACCGCGCGTCAGGAAATAGTGTTCGCGCTCCTTCAGCACGGCCAGCAGCCGCTTGGTGCCCTCCGGCAGCTGGTTTTCGAGATCCTTCCGGTTCTGCAGACCGATGCCGAGCATGACGATCGGCATGTTGAGCCGGCTTAGGACGTCCGCCTCGGCGTCCGCCGACAGCCCCTTGCGCAGCAGGTTCGCGCAGGTGAAGACGCAAATGTCGAAGTTGGCGTTGAACTCGTCCAGCCCGGTGCCGTTCTTGCTCAGATTGTAGAGGTGCCAGAACGGAACCTGCTTGGCATGCGGCGCAAGCGCCCGCAGCGCACCCTCGCCGATCAGATAGTTGCCGGTGTTGCTGATGTTGCGCAGTTCCTGCAGGAACTCATCCTTCGTCTCCGGCTGCTTCTGCCGTTCCGCGTAGGAGACCGACAAGCCGTTGGCACCGTTGGCAAGGCGCGTATAGTGACCAGGAATACCCGTCACGAGAATTCGTGGGCGCATTCGACTTGACCTTTCTGTTTCAAGAACCGGCGCGGCAATCAGCCGATTGCCGCGACCACTGGATTTGCCACCGGCTGCTCGCGAAAGACCGCGGCGCGCGACAGCGACGAATTGTTTACGGATTGATCGCACCACGACAGGAACTCCGAGAAAGAGGAGGTCCAGGAGCGTCGGGCGGCTGTCCTGATGCACCCTTCCATGAGCGGCGCCAGCCGGTCGCGATTGTGGGCGATCTCCTCGATGATCCGCGCCATCTCCCGCACCACCTGGGGGTCGGAAGCGGCGTTGATGAGGATGCCATCCTCGCCGTCTTCGATGAGCTCGTCGACGGCGCCGACTGCGGTCGCGACGGGCACGCAGCCGAGTTGCTGGGCTTCCGCGATCATCAGCGGCGCGCCTTCCCAACGGGAAGGCATGACGAGGATGTCCGCCCAGCCGAGCGCCTTGATCAGATCCTTGCTGGCGAAAACGGGCGGGCGCACGTCGACCTCGAAGTCCTTCAATCGCCCGGTCCAGGAGACGGAGGAGTCGGCAAGAATCTCCCCGCCGATGGCGCGGGCGTCGAAGGGCGCGTTGGAGGCGCGCAGTTCGGCGAGGACCGCGGCCAGGCGGTCGATGCCCTTTTGCTGGTCGAACCGGCCCATGTAGAGAAGCCGCAGCCGGTCGTCCTTGCGCTCGATCCGACGCACCGCCAGCACGTCTGACAGCGTCTTGGGCGGCACCGAGAAGCTCGCGCCGTTGGCAACGGCGAAAACCTTCTCATGCGGGACACCGTAGCTGTGCAGGTAGATCTTGAGCTGTTCGGAGCAGGTCAGGAACGCGTCGTAGCAATGCTCGTGGGCGATCGCGGCGAAGGGCTGGCCGGCCGGGCGCTTGAAGGCGGTGTTGTCGACGACGTGAAGGTAGCAAGCCGTGCGGGTGCCTTCGGATCGCAGTCGCGCGATCAACGGGTGGACGGCCATGACGTGGTTGTTGATCACCAGGTCGAAACCGGAGAGCTGTCCCTTCAGCGCCTCCCAGTCGACCGCATGCCCCTCGGTGATGAAGTCCTGCCCCAGGAAGGAGCCCGACGCCCCCCAGGCCGGAATGCCCGCGTCCCAGAAGTGGATGTAGTCGAAGCTCGCATCGAATTCGTCGATCACGTCCATGCGCGAGGTGCCGAGAACGAAGAGGTGCGTCTCGTAGCCCACAGCCTTCAGCTCCCGTGCTGCCGCATAGACGACCTTCTCCGCCCCGCCGAACGAGGCGTTCGGCACGAGCAGCGCGACGGTGCGCTTGCCCTCGCTGTGTCCGAGCGGCAGCACGGGCGCGCCACCGATCTCCTTGCGCAGCGCCTTGTGCAGCTCCGCGTAAGGCACCAGACGGGCCGGACGCCAGGTCCAGCGCCGGCCGGCGGTCCGACTCAGCGGGCTCGTCGCGATCGCATTGATGCAGCTGATCATCATCTGCTGCGGCGTGATGAGCGATCTGCGCGGAAGGCTTCTCGGAAAGGGAAAACGCACCTTGAGCACCGTCGAGGTCGGCCAGACCTGCTGGCCACCGATGGATGCGAACCAGTCGAGCGCGTTGTTCTGGATCACATCCCGAACGAGCGTGCTCGACAGGAAGATCAGGTCCGCCGGCCCGATGTCCTGCGCTCCTGGCCCATGGACCATCGGCTCGATCTTGCGCTGGGCGGCATCGTTGGCGAGCTGGACAAAGACGACGTTGGCGGTCTCGCTCAGGCGCTCCAGATGGGAAAGCACGTTCGGCAGCATCCGCGAGCGCCGGAGCAGATCGAGGGCGGCACCGCTCCCCGCAATCAGGAACGGTGGAAAGTGCACGTTGTCCGGCTCGCCGATGTTGGCCCAGAAGGCCGGAATGATGTCGTCGAGACGAAGCATCTGCGGCGGCCTGGTGGGATCGGTGAAGAAGGAGATTGCCGTATCTTCCGTCCGCGCAAACAGATAGCGCGGGCACTCCTCATGCTCGAAGTCCACCAGCATAGGACGCTGGAACAAGGCCTTATGGCGCTTCCTGAGGAAGCTCACCGAGGTGGAGCGGTCGCGATTGGCCTCCTTGAAGCGGCTTTCCGCCCGAAGGCGATATTCGAATACGGTGTCGTGGCAGGGGGTGCCGACGAAGCCATGCTCGATGCAGGACAGCCAGAATTCCCAGTCCTCGAAGCCGTTCTGCCGGTCCTCATTGAAACGGACCCCGGCGCGGAACACGTCGATCGAGATCATCGATCCGGTATCGCAGATATTGTCGGTGATGCAGTGGACCAGCCGCGAATAGTGGTTTCCGTAGTGGGCGCGCCAGCTCACCGAGAACGTGTCGATATTCGTGTAGACCCATCCGCAGCCGGAGGAACGGAGATGCTCGTAGAGGGTCGCGATCGTGCCGGGCAGGACGCGGTTGTCGGCGTCGAGGAAGTAGACGGCCTGCGCCTCGGGCAGGTGCTCAAGCACGAACTCGATGGCGCGATTGCGCGCCCCGCCGGGACCGGCATTCTGGCCGAACACGACATGGATCGAGGGGTGGGTCGCCGCATAGAGCAGGAGCAGATCGAACGTCTCGTGGCGCGGATCACCATCGACCGAGACAACCAGGGCAATCCGGCAGTTGCGCGCCGTCGAGGCCAGCACGGACTCGACGGCCTCCAACGCCAGCGCCGCATGGCCGTAGAGCGGCATGGCGACGGCAATCAGGTCCCGATGCTCGCTAGTGCCCGACATCGGCGCCCTCCGACGACTGCTTGACCAACCGGAAGCCCGACACCTTGAGCCAGGAGAAATCGACCGATTCCGTCACCGCCCGGCTGAGGATCACCAGGTCCATCGGGCCGCGCACCGGCTCCTCGAGTTGGATGTTGATGCTGACGGCCTGCTGGGCGCTGACTTCACGCCAGCCGCTGAAGAAGGCCGAGGGTTTGGCCGCGCCCTTGCGGGCGAGCTCGGCCACCTCGGAGCGGGCATTGGAGTTGGCGGGCGCGAGCAGAAAGCTGACCGCCGCAGGCTGACCTTCGGGATGGTCGATGACGGCGCTGGCCGAGAAGGAAATCGTTCCAGGTTCGACCACGCGGCTGATCGCGCCGGCCGAAATGCCGGCCGGGAGCGGATGGCAGACGACGGCATGCTCGTGCTCGAGGAAGCGCACGGTCTGGAATTCCGGCACGATCGGCGTGACGGAAACGTCCGCGATCTGGCTCATTGCCTCCGCCGCGAGACGGTAGTCGACGATGTACTGCCCCTCCAGCAGGTTGCTCGGGGCAATCATGTTCGGCGCGCTGACAGGCTTAACCCCGGGCAGCCCGGTGAACACACGGAACGCGAGCGGACGGAGGTCGAGATCGGGATGCGGAATTTCCGAGCGCGCCGAATAGCGCTCGCCCGCTATGGGGTAGCCAAGCGACAGACCGACGGTTTCGGGCCCGGCCGCGGATATGCGCAGCCGAAGCGTTCGCGCCGCCCCTCCGCAGGCCCGCGGCAGCGAGAAGAAATTCCAGTTCGCGACGAGTTGCGCATAGGGCACCACCCATTCGGCCACACCCTCGCCGCTTTCGAGATAGCTCAGGGCGACGGTGAGTTCGCCGCTGACCTTCGGCACCGAATGGAGGTGAAGCGCAAACCCGGCCACGCCAAGGCTGGAGACCGGCAACAATTGCTCGACAAAGGCGGTGGCCAGCAGTTGCCCGATCCCTTCATCCTTTGGATCGGCATAGGGATCGTGGGAGAAAATCTCGGAAACCGGCTCCCAGTTTCGCGCCTGGAACGCATCTTCCAGGGCCCGATAGCTTTCCAGCAGCGTTTCGCGCTCCCGGCGCAGGATCGCAAGCTCCGAAGTGATCGAGGCGCTGTATCGGGCGAGACGGCCAACGCCGCCCTCCCTTCCCTTTCTCATCGTCCTCCTCAGCAAGAATGGCGTGGCCGTGCGCCAGATCGTCGACCGCAAGCCTCGCCATCCCAGCCTGCAGAGTTGGTGGGACAAAAACCGTGAGGCGGTGGAACTGCGCGAAATGATTGTCCGTCGACTGGCCACGCTGCCGGAAAGTGGCGCCGCCACGGCCATCGACCTTCAACTTCGTACACCACTGGCAACAAGTCGGATCGACAAGACGTTGATGCACCCGTCCGGCGAGGTCGATCTTGCTCTGGTGCTCCAGGACGGTCTGTTGGCCGGCGGCTGATTCAGAGCACCTGCTCGGCGGCCTGCACCTGCTGCACGGGCTGCCGATGAAGTTCGTGGTGATGAACCGCAATGGCGGCTATGCCCGTGCCTGCAATGCGGGCGCACGCTTTGCCCGCGGCGATGTGCTGGTGATGCTCAATTCGGATGTCGTGCCATGCGCCGCAGGCTGGCTCCAGGTGTTGTCGCTCCAGTTGCTGCAAAGGCCGGAACTGGGGGCCATCGGCCCGAAACTGATTTTCGAAGACGGATCGCTGCAGCATGCCGGGCTCTATTTCGCTCGCGACCAGCGGGGGATCTGGCTGAACCACCATTTCTATAAGGGCATGCCTGGCGGCTACCCTCCGGCGCAACATGCCCGTACCGTTCCCGGCGTCACCGGCGCTTGCCTCGTGACCCGCAGGGACACCTTCGAGCGTGTGGGCGGCTACACCGAGGACTACGTGATCGGCGACTACGAGGACAGCGACCTCTGCCTGAAGATCCGTCGCCTCGGGCTGCAGATCGCCTATGAGCCGGCAGCGTGCCTGTATCATTTCGAGCGTCGCTCGATCCGCCACAGCCAGGACTACATTCGCGGCGTGGCAAGCCAATACAATTCATGGCTGCACACGCAACGTTGGGAAGACGACATCACCGAGCTGATGGCGAACCAATTGGGTCATGACCCGGATCGGGCTGCTGCCGCGGGAGGGAGTATCCGGGAAAGGAACGTAGCATGACGCAAGCGGCACTCGCGCACCCCCCCGCGGCGGCCCGGCCGATCGGTGACGGGCGGGTTCGCTGGCTGATCGAATCCATTCGGGGCAATCGTTTCCTGCCGCAGCCGGATTCATCCAGCGTGTTCGTGGGAGACGGAGACTTTCGCGCCATAGGAGCCGAGTTTCTCGGTTACTTTATTCGCATCGGCGGCCTGCGCGAAGACAGCCGCGTGCTCGACATTGGCTGCGGCATCGGCCGCATGGCCGTGCCGCTCACCCAGTATCTCGATCCGCAAGCGAGCCACTACGATGGCATCGATCCCGTCGAGAGCGGCATTAGCTGGTGCCAGCGTACGATCACACCGGCCTATCCCAATTTTACCTTCCAGCGGCTGGACATCGCGCACGAGCTTTACAATCCGAACGGCAAGATCAGTGGGAAGACCTTGGCTTTGCCCTTTCCCGATCATCATTTCGACTTCGTCATCATGACGTCCGTGGTCACTCATCTGCCGCCCGTCGAGGTCCTGGCCTACTTCGCCGAGGTCCGCAGAATCCTGTCGCCCGGCGGCAAGCTGTTCATCACCGCGTTCGTGGTCGACAGGATCGCCGCCGCAAATGAGAACGGGCGGCGCGATCCGCGTCTGGCTTTTCGGCGCTATGGCGAAAGCCCATGCTGGTTCGTCCCCAACCAGCCGCCGCTTGCCGCGATCGGCTTCGAAGACGGCTTCCTGGACAAGGCGCTCGGACGGGCCGGCCTTACCGTCGCGCTGAAATCACTGGGCCATTGGCGTGGCACCAACGCGGGCCATCATCAGGATTTCATCGTGGCGAAGCGCCGGGGAAGCGGGCGATGAGCAAGCGCATCCTGGTGGCCGCCCACAACCATCCGTCCCTTCACCCGGGTGGAACGGAGATCTTCGCTCACGACCTGTTTCGTGCCTATCAGCGCGCGGGCCACGAGGCCCTGTTTCTCGGCGCCACGAACCAGATCCATCGCGAGGCCAGGCCAGGCACGAGCTTTCAGGGCATCGGCCCGACGGGAGACGAAGTCCTGCTGTGGTCCGGACACTTCGACCGCTTTTTCATGAGCCAGATCGACCTCTATGGCGTGGTGCCGGACATTGCGGAGTTGCTGCGCGATTTCCAGCCAGATGTGGTCCACCTCCATCACCTGCTGCTGCTTGGCACCGAGTTCCCTCACATTGTCCGCCGCACCCTGCCTCACTGCCAGATCGTCATGACGCTTCATGACTACTACCCCATTTGCCATCATGACGGCCTGATGGTGCGCACCGGCAGCAAGGAACTTTGCCACCAAGCCAGCCCGGATCGCTGCCATGGCTGCTTCAAGGACATACCGCTCGATCGCTTTGCCCTGCGCGAACGACACCTGAAGGCGCTGCTGAGCACGGTCGACCACTTCGTCTCACCAAGCGCTTTTCTACGGGAGCGCTTCGTGCAGTGGGGGCTGGCCGAAGAGGCGATCAGCGTTATTCCCAATGGCATCCCCAGCCAAAAGGCCGGCGCGCGAAGAGAGATCCTCGCCGGTGGACGGCCGGTCTTCGGCTATTTCGGAAACCTCAACCCCTGGAAGGGGGTGACCATCTTGCTCGACGCTGCACGCCAGCTTCTGACGGAGGGGTTCGAGTTCGAGCTCCGCGTCCATGGCGGCGCCCCCTTCCAGAGCAAGGGCTTCGTCGACGAGATCGATCGCCGCTTCGCCGAAACGGCACCATTCGTGCAGCCCCGAGGCCCCTATCGACGCGAAGATATCGGCGATCTGGTGGAAGCGGTCGATTGCACCATCGTTCCGTCCACCTGGTGGGAGAATGCGCCTTTGGTCATTCAGGAAGCCCAGGCGCACGGCCGTCCGGTCATCGCCAGCAACATCGGCGGAATGGCTGAAATGATCGAGCACGGCGTCAACGGTCTGACGGTTCCACCCAACGATGCCCGAGCGCTCGCTGCGGCGATGCGTCAGATTCTGGAAGAGCCGAACCTGCTGCGCCGGTTCTCCGCAAATGCGCGAAAACCCGACGACATCGACACGACGGCCCGCCGCTACCTCAAGCGGATCGAGCCGGCACAGGTTCAGGCATAGGAGAACGCATGGCCAATCCCGCTGAACGACCGGATGCCGCCCCCGAACAGGACAACGCCAAGCCGATGAACGGCCGGGTGGATGCGATCGACATGGGGCGGATCTTCGGCTGGGCCTTCGACCCGATGGCGCCAGACCAACGTCTGACCATCCGTGTCCTTCTCGATGGCAAGGTGATTGCCGAGGCGGTTGCCGATCGCAATCGTCCCGACCTGCGGCGTAACGGTATCGGCGACGGCAAGCACGCATTTGAAATCGCGCTGCCTGATCCCGTCCAGGCGCGCGCGAGCGATCTCGTCGTCGTGGCGCTGAACGGAAGCGGTTCCGAGCAGGCCTTGCGCGTTCCCCAACCAGACGAGCAGGCGGCCGAAGCTCTGATCGCCGCACCGCTGGCGAAAGTGCTCGACAAGCTCGACGTCCTGATGGCGGCGCAGCGGCAGTTGCAGGTCTCACAGCGCTCCCTGCAGCGCACCCCACAAATCGATGCCGACCAGGCCGAAACCGTCCGCCTGACCGATGTCAGCAACGCCGTCGACAACCTCGGAGTGGATATCAGCCAACGGCTGAATGATCTCGATGTCCACCTGATGCGACTGGATGGGGTGGTAGCGGGCATGGAGAGCAACCTGAAGGCATTGCAGAAGCGAGCGAACGGCGAGTTGAAGCCCCTGCTGCTGCTGCTGTTCGTTCTTGTTGGATTTGCCGCCGGCGCTGGCCTTGCGCTGGTTGCCAGGATCTGATCCAAGGAGGGTAAGGCGTGCTGGTTACAGAACAGTCCCCCGCAGTTACAAGCCCCACGACAGGCAAGCCTGGGGCGAACAGGGCGATGCGCTCGGGCCGGGTCCTCGGCTGCCGCGTGGACGAGACGACCCTGCTGATTATCGGTCTCGGCCGTGTCATGGCCGGCGAAGTGGTGGTCGACCTCGACGGGGATCAAGCGGGCACTCGAAGCGCGTTTGTCTCGGAATGGCGATTGGCCGCACCCTCGCCAGGGGCAAAGCACGGCTTCGCGGCGCTCCTGCCGACAGGCAACATGGACCGGGCCATGACCACGATACGGTTCGGCGAGGATGGGACGGGGCCCCGCTACATCGTTGCGCCCCGACTTGCCTCCGCGGCGGAAGCGGCCGCGCTCTTGGCCGAGTCCGCAGGATCGCAGTCGGCCGCCGTCATTGACCGGCTCGTGGACGTTCTGATGGATCGCAATGTTAACCGCCGCAGCCTTCTGACCATCACAGCGCTTCTGCAAGCAGCCCACGCAGACGATGGTTTCGTCGAGCTCATTGGTGAAAGCCATGACGGCGCGACGTTCCTGCAGGGCTGGAGCCGCAGCATGGCGCCCGGGCGTTGCCGGGTGTCCGTGGTCGGCAACGTGACGCCAATCGTCGCAGAATGCGGCATCGCCGTCTTTCCCCGCCCGGATGTTCCCGACGGCGCCGCTGGATTTGTTGGTCTTGTCGATGACATCAAGGCGGCCCTTGACATCGAAGGGCTGGTTTTTCGCGGGCGCGCCGGTTGGCGGTACACTGCCGTCCACCCCCGAAAGCGCATCGTCGGCCCGCTGGAAACACCCGAGAACATCCGGTCGATCCTGCTTCGCACACACAGCGCGCCGGACGTGCTCCTGTCCCTGCGAGCGGCAGCGAACAGCTTTGACGGCAAGGAAACTGTCTCCAGCCTGCCGTTTTCCGTCCGGATGGGAATAGACGCCGCGTTCGAAGCCGATGGCGGAAACCTCCTCATCTCCGGCTGGCTCTATGATCCCGACGACCACGTCACGGCGGTCAGACTGCGGCGCCGCAACGCCGCGGCTCGCCTCGACGAACGCTGGACGCGCCTCGACCGCCCCGACGTCACGGACAGTTGCAGCGACAGGCAGCCCATCGAGCCAGGCCTTCGCGGCGAACAGCATGCACATGGCTTCATCGCCCACGCCCAGTTGTCGAGTGAAGATCCTGAAGCGCGCCCATACATCGAACTGACGCTGCGCGACTCGCGCCGTGCTTTCCTGCCGGTTAAGCCAACGCGGGTCTCGGCGCGCTTGGCGACGTTGCGCCAGATCGGCGCCATCGATCGGGCGAACGGTGCGTTGCCGGCGATCGTCGATACACAGATTGTGCCGTTCCTCAGCCAATCCGGCAGATCGGCGCCGGTCATTGACGCAATCCAGGATGCTGGATCCTTCGATCAGGACAGCAGCCCGCCGATCGTCATCGGCGCCGGCGAGAGCGAAGAGCAGATTTTCCCGCTGCTGGCATTGCTTGCGCTCGACCCGGAGACCCGCCACGCGCCGATCGTGATCGCCATGCCCGCCGAGCGTTTCCGCCGGCAGGCTGCACGCATCGGGGAACTCGTGCGGTTCTATCGCCTTTCGGCCAGGCTGGTATCGGCGACGGGAACAGGCGACTTTTATGACTTGCTTGACGTCGGCACGCAAGCACTCTCCTGCGAAACGGTCGTGTCGCTTTCCGCCTCACTGATCCCGCACGGGACAGGTTGGTACGGCAAGCTCGTGGCAGCGGCCGCGCCCCTGAAAGGCAGCCTTGTCTCCCCCGTTCTGGCCTACGAGGACCATTCCATTCGCTGGGCGGGAAGCTGGCTCGATGACGACGGCGCGCTTATCGGTCGCTGTACCGGATATCCGCTCAAAGCAGTCACCGGGATGACGCTGACCCGGATTGCGGCGGCCTCGCTCGAGTGCTGCATCATGCCCCGCGACGCCCTGTTGCACGCGGGCGGCTTTTCCGGCGGCTATCTGGGCACACAGGAAAAGGGTCTGGACCTCGGCCTCCATCTCAGCCGGTCCGGTTTCGACGCCTATCTGCTGCCATCGGTGCTGATGTGGGGCTGCGACGACGCACGCGGCGGGGACAGCCCGGCCATGGCGGCGCTGGTGGAAGAGATCGATCGGAAGATCTTCACCAGCCATTGGTCGCCGGTCTTCGCCGGTGACAAGCACTCCGAAAAGAGACCGGCATGAGCGAGCAGCTTCGCGTCCTCGTCGTTTCGCACGCGCATCCGACCGTCTCGCTCGGCGGGGCGGAAATCGCATCTCACAACCTGCATCGCGGCCTGAACGCCTTGCCGCAGGTGGAATCGGTCTATCTGGCCCGGGTCGGCCATCCGGTACCGCGGCATGCCGCATCCGCGCTGATGAGCCTTGGCCTTGCCGAAGACGAGGTCCTGTTCCACACGGACGACTACGACCACTTCTTTATGTCCAACGGCGATACGCAGGCGATCAGCCGGGACCTGTTGCGTCTTGCACGCGATCTCAGGCCGCATGTCGTGCATTTCCATCATGTCCTCGGTATCGGCTTCGAGGCCCTCTACGCCCTTAGGGAAGCATTTCCGCACGCAGCCATACTCGTCACGTTCCACGAATACCTGTCGATCTGCCACAATCACGGGCAGATGGTGAAACGGCCATCCGGCCAGCTCTGCGAAACAGCCTCACCCATCGCCTGCCACGATTGTTTTCCCGACATCCCCCTCTCACGCTTCCTGAAGCGGGAGGCGTTTGCGCGCGGGATGCTTGGCCTTGCCGACGCTTTCGTCTCGCCCAGCCGGTTTTTGGCCGAGCGCTACATCAAATGGGGCCTCGACGAGGACAAGCTCTGCGTGATCGAAAACGGGATCACCGTCGAAACAGCCGCACCCATACGGCCGCTGCAAGGTCCCGGCGCGCGCCGCAATCGCTTTGCCTATTTCGGCCAGATGACGCCGTTCAAGGGGGTCGACGTCCTGATCGACGCTGTTTCGCGCATCCCGAGGAAGATATGGGGCGAAGACTCCTGCTTGATGATCTTCGGCGGCAACCTCGAGCGACAGCCGCTCGAGTTCCAGGAACGGATGCAGAAGCTCATCGCAGACGCCGGCCCCCGCGTCCGCTTCTATGGCGCTTACCAGAATGCGGACATGCCGCGCCTGATGCGCTCTGTCGACTGGGTGGTTCTGCCGTCCGTCTGGTGGGAAAACTCGCCCGTCGTGATCCAGGAGGCCCTGCTCCATGGCAGGCCGATGATCTGCTCCAACATCGGCGGCATGGCCGAGAAGGTCCGTGATGGCAAGGACGGCCTGCACTTCCGTGCGGGCAGCAGCCAGGATCTCGCGGACCGTATCGTCGAGGTCCTGGCGGACACCCAGGCCTGGGATCGGCTGCGCGGTTCGATGCGACAACCCGCCGACCACCTCGGCTGTGCGCGCGAACACGTCAAACTCTATCGCGCGCTGCTGCGGCGAAAGCTCGATGCCGCCATGGCCGACAGCCCTGTGCCTCTCTCACACTCGCTCTAACGACGCTCGTCCCGACGAACGCTGAAACGGCTTCGACCAGGAGACGATCGATGCAACCAAACCCTTGAGAAACCCCTCGCAAGGTCGCATGAACTGGAGGCTACCGACATGCACACGAAAGTCCGTAAGGCCATCATCCCCGCCGCCGGTTTTGGAACGAGGATGCTGCCGGCAACCAAGAGCGTTCCCAAGGAGTTGCTGCCGATCGTCGACCGGCCAATCCTCGATTACATCGTCGCGGAAGCCTTCGCCTCTGGCATAGAGCATGCCGTCATCGTCACCGGACGCATGAAGGGTGCGATCGAAGACTATTTCGACCACGCGTTCGAAATCGACGTCTGCCTGCGCAACGCTGGTAAGCATGGCCTGGCCGACCGGATGGCGCAGCACACGCCGGGTACGGGAAGTATCTCCTTCGTCCGCCAGCAGCAGGCGCGCGGCCTGGGGCACGCGGTGTGGACGGCGCGCCAGATTGTCGGTGACGAGCCCTTTGCCGTCCTGCTCCCCGACATGCTGATGGTCGACGAGGTACCCTGCCTCAAGTCGATGATGGATCTCCATGACCGTCACGGCGGCAACATCGTCGCTGTGGAAAGATGCGCGCCGGAGGAGGCCCACAAATTCGGCATCGTCTCCTTGAAGGCGACGGATGACGGTCCGCTCGTGGCAGGTCTCGTCGAGAAGCCGGCGCCGGGCACCGCGCCGAGCAACCTGTTCATTTCCGGGCGGTACATCCTGCAGCCTGAGATATTCAATCTGCTGGAGAACCAGTCTCCCGGCGCCGGCGGCGAGATTCAGCTGACCGACGCCATGATTGCTCTTATGGGCGAGCAGAAGATCAGGCCATTCGAGTTCTGCGGCCGTACCTTCGATTGCGGCTCGCCTGCCGGCTTCGTGAGTGCCAACTTGCACATGGCACTTGGCCGCGCCGACCTCGGCGCCTGTGTCAATATGGAGATCGAAAACCTCGCCGCGGCACGGCGCGCGGTCGCCTGAGCCCGGCATCCGAAGCAGATCGCGTGAGAAGCATCACGGGATCTGCTTCGGGCATCTGCATTGCTTAAAAAATCATGCTCGATCTATGGAGACCAGCATCGGTCAGGAGCACCCTGCGGATGGACCAGAGTGGGCGGCCGCCCCGCAGTTGCGCGCAATACGGCTGTCCAGTTCCGCCAGTCGGCGGGCGAAGCCGGGATTCTCCGGCTGATACGTCAGGGCGTCCGCAAGCATGATCCGCGCCGTCGTCAGCTCACCGTCGCGAATGTAGCGATTGGCCCGATGGTAGAGGAAATTTGCGCGCTCGATTGGAGAGAACGCCGGGCCGAAGCGTGCATGAAGCCGGTCGGCCCAGACAGGATGGCGGGCGATCGCCGTCACCGCAATCTGGTAGGGCCGCATCGGCGCCATCACCCGGGCCGCGCGGGCCAGAGCGCGCAGACCAGGTAGATCATCGCTGCGGCAAGCCTCGATCAGCGACAGTGCGCGCGCCGTGCCGGTGAACGCCCGGACAGTGCCATGGCCGGTCATGTGAACCGGTACGAGATGCGTCCTTTGCTGCAGCGTCGCGATCCGCACCGCGTGCCGATGATCGACGACGTGGAACGGATCGAAGAAGAGATAGGCGCGGCCAGCTGCGTGTTCGGGCGCGATCGCCATATTGGCGTGGAGGTCGGGCGAGAAATGACGTGTGAACCTTCCGTCGAACGAGGCCGCCTTCGGATCGATGGAAACCTGCGGACAGAAGGCGATGGCAACGTCAGCGTTGAAGCGCCTGCGGTAGCGCAACGCCGCGTAGCCGCCCTGCGAGTGCCCGTAGAGGATCCGCTCCGGTGCTGTGCGCAGGATCGGCGCGGCGGCTTCGACAGCCTTGATGACGCTCGCCGCCGGAAACCAGTTTGGCCGTCGGCTGATGAAGCCAAGCGTCGAAATGTCCGCTTTCTCGCAGAACCGCTGCCCCCAGAATCGGCTGCCGTTCGCCTTCATTTCCATCTCATTGAACGTCACGAGAAGATAGGAAGATGACCCTGGACGATGTATCACCTCCAGGTTCTCATCCGAGAATATGCGCATGCATCCCATCCACTAAACAATAATCGAGTTAGTATAGTTCAAAATTTGAAATATACTTCTATAATATAACTACACAGGACATTCTTCTCAAAATCAACCCGTGACCACTTTTCGGTCTCAGGGAAATATTGCTTTATCGCGTCGCTTCGCGACATCTAATAGAAAGCGTGACCCTCTTGCCGCGCGCATCACAGACACGGCTGCAGCTGCAGCTGAACGGCAAGAAGCGGTCGGTGTCGCCGATGTGTACCGATGTCAGACATAGGGCAATGATCGCGGGTGCAGTTGGCACCAGCTGAAGCACGGCCAAGTGATCAAGCTCGGCCGTGCTTCTGCTTTCGTCGCTTACTTCTTGACGGCTTCGACGTCGATGTCGAGCGTGATATCGGGACCGAGGCCGAAATCGGTCATCTTGGTGATGCCGAACTCGGGACCGCTGAAGGTACCGGTTGCGGAGAAGCCGGTCTTGATCGTGTTGGCGTCCCACGGAAGCGGGGATTCTGCGTTCCAGGTGACGTCGAGAACCACCGGCTTGGCCGTGCCGAGCAGGGTCAGATCGCCGGTGACCTTGGCCGTCTTGTCGCCGGTCTTCTCGATGGCCGTGCTCTTGAACGTGATCTGCGGGAATTCCTCGGCGTTCAGGAAGTCCGGGCTTTTCAGGTGCGTGTCGCGCTTCTCGTCGTTCGTGTCGATGCTGGCAGCCTCGAGAACGATCTCGACCGAGCTCTTGGTCACGTCTTCCTTGTCGAAGGCAATGGTGCCGGACACGGCCTTGAACGCGCCCTGCGCCTGGGACCAGCCGGCATGGTTGGTCTCGAAACGGACCCAGGCATGCGTCGGGTCGATGTCGTAGCTGTCCGCAGCAAATGCTACGCCCGTCATGAGAAGGCCGGCGATGGCGGTGGCGAAGCTCAAGCGTTTCATAATTTCTCCTTTTCAGATCGCCCGACATGGGCGGAGGTTCCCGGAAGCCCGGATGGATGGCGGTCTCAACCTGCGTTCAGGACCGCGATGAGGATGGCGATAATGGCGGGCAGCGCCGTCAGTCCGGCGGATATCAGCGGTCGCAAGGCGCGCGGCTGCTGCGCGAAATCGGCGCGACGCCAGCGGAGGGCGACGAATACGGCGGCCGGCAGCACGCAGAGCACGAGGGCAGCAGGTATCGCGCTCGGCGCAAACAACACCGTCATTGCAACCCCGGCAGCCGCCGTCCAGGCAAAGGAGAAGGCGGCCATGCCCTGCAGGACGAAGGCATCATCGTTGCCCCGCAGGTAGGCGATGTAGCGGACGAGCAGCCATCCGCCGAACAGCGCGGCCAGCGCCCCGTTCATCTGCGCCATCCCGATGTAGCCGCCCAGGATCGCCGTCAGCGCCGTGCCGATTGCCGTGGCAACCAGCGCAGCAGGAAGCGCCGCCGCGGCCGGCTTGCTCGAGCGACTGCTCGCCACGACGAACAGTTCCAGGGCGACGATGACGAGCACGACGGCAAGGGTGGCGGCCTTCGTCGGATTGGCGAGAAGAACATTGCGTCCCAGCCACCAGGCTGGAACAGCCAGGGACAGGACGCTGACGAGTGCGGCGACGCCGCGCTGAAGCGGCGCCTTCAACACGAGGGCGAGAACCGCAAAGATGATGCCGCCGCCAAGCAGGAGCACCGGCAGTTTGTCCTTTGCGGCAACGGGCGGAAACGCCGGAAGCCCTTCTATGGCGACACTGGCGATCGCGGCGCCAAGCGGGATCAGAAGTGCTGTCAAAGCAACGCTCTTCCTGGACCCGCCCTTGCCCGGCAGGGCGATTACCACGCCGAGAGCCAAAGGTAGCAGGACGGTGGTCATAAGAATTTGGGTCAGCATGCTCGGTCGATCCTGGATGTCCGTCGGGTGATGAAGGCGCCTGATGGGCCGGTTGCCTTGAGGCAGTTATCCCGCAGCGGCCAGTGTCGGCGCCGATGGCACGAGCAGGCTTTCGAACTCGAGAGCGGGGCCAACCGGCACGATGCCCGACGGGTTCAGGCTCTGGATCGAATTGCGCAGACGCGCACGGGCGCCCCGTCATAGGCCACATATGCACCTTCACATCTGATGTGATAATCAGGGCTCGAAGCATTACAGCTCACACCAGGAGAAGGAGATCGACGTGCTGGATCGGGTGACGGGGATGGAGGTTTTCGCCAAGGTCGCGACCTTGGGCAGCCTGTCCGGCGCTGCCCGCGCCCTGGGCATGTCGCAGACGATGGCGACCAAGCACGTCGGTGCACTGGAGGAGCGGCTGGGCGTCAAGCTTCTTCACCGGACGACCCGCAAGATCACCTTGAGCGAGGCCGGCAGACGCTACCTGGAAAGCGTCGAGCGTGTCCTCTCCGAACTCGCCGAGGCCGACGCGATCGCAACGGCCGAGCGCGTGGAAGTCACCGGCACGCTGCGCGTCAACGCGCCGGTCTCGTTCGGCCTGCGCGAAATCGTGCCGCGGCTGACGGAATTTTCTAGGCAGCATCCTGGCTTGACGGTCGATCTCGGCTTGAGCGATCGCGCCGTCGACCTCGTCGAGGAAGGATGGGACGTGGCGGTTCGCATCGGCAAGATCGAGGACGAGAGCCTGATCGCCCGAAAGCTCGCTCCCTGTCGCCTGCTTGTGGCCGCTTCACCTGCCTACCTGAAAAAACGGGGAACGCCGGTGAAGGTCACCGACCTGGCTGCCCACGACTGCCTCGGCTATACCCTTTCGACGTCCATCGGCGCGAACCGGTGGCAGTTCGGTGCGGACGGTTCCATCAGCGTGCCGGTCACCGGCAGCCTGCACGCCAACAACGGCGATGCGCTCGTTGCCGCGGCGCTCGCCGGTCATGGCATCGTCTATCAGCCGACTTTTCTCGTCGGGGACGACGTCCGCGCCGGGCGCCTGATAACGTTGACGCTCGACCATCCGCCGATCGAACTGCCCGGCGTGTTCGCCATCTATGCCAGCAATCGCCGGCCGCCGGCCAAGGTGCGCGCCTTCATCGACTTTCTGGTCGGTACCCTTGGACCCGAGCCGCACTGGGACCGCGATCTGTTTCGGCAGTGAAGTCGGGACCTTCTGCCCGATGCGTAGATCAGGTCGCCGGCTCGATGCTGGCTGCGCTGGGAGCGCGGCTTGGATGCTCCATACCATCACCATGTGTCGTTCTGCTAAGACCTTCGGGTCAACGCCAATGCTGGCAATAGTTCGCCAGAATCGATGTTGCCCGGGGGGAGCGCTGACTGCAGCTGTTCGTCAGAAAGCCCCCGCGTCCAAAGGATTGACAACATTAGAGCGGTGTCCTCAGACTAGGGCCATGAGGATCGGTTTCTCGGCATAGGCCCGGGCAGCAACTCGTTGATCGGCCCTGGGATGGCCGTTGACGATCTGCACCGCGGTGAGATGGGGCAGCGGCTCGGCGCCTTGAGCTTTGCCGTTTCAAAAGTCGTTTCTGAACCCCGTGCTTGCGGCAGAGGTGGGGTGCCTTGGCGTCCGCCCCCCCACATCGTATTTTTTGCCAATGTGCCAAAAATACCTCAAAATTGGGCTAGGCGTTTCCCGCACCCTGCTATACGTGAAGGTTGATCTGCGGCCAGACCACCATGGAGCGGAATAACCGGATTTGGCAGGCATACAAGCATGACGCGACCAACCGTTACAACCTCGATCCCCGGGCAAATTGACCTGATCAAGGAGGTCATCGTTTCCTTCCCAAGGGGAAGGATCCTCGATCTCGGCACTGGGTCCGGTCTGGCTGCACGCCAATTTCACCAATCGGGTTGGGACGTGACGGCCACCGGCTTCGATTTGGATGCCTATCTCGACGCCCCCCTGCCCGAAGGGATTTGCGTCCTGCCAGATGTTGATATTTGCGACCTCCACCAGTTCGGTGATGCAGAGTTCGACGCCATATGGTGCGCCCACGTTCTGGAGCATGTGTCGAACACGGGGCTGGCACTGGACGAACTTCGTCGGGTGTTAAGGTCCGATGGCTGGCTGTTCATCGCGGTGCCGCCCTACAAGGACAGAATTGTCGGCGGCCATGTGAACAGTGGCTGGAACCTGGGATCGCTGATGTATGTGCTGGCCGACGCCGGTTTCGGGCTGGCTCAGGGTCGCTTCATCCATCACGGCTACAATGTTTTTGCGATGGTGCAGCGCGGACCGGGTCGGTTGCCCGCCGGGGTCCTTCGCCGCGCCAACGGCGATATTGAGGTCTTGGCCGAAGCCGGTCGCTTCCCGGAAGGATTTTCGCCGCGTCAGGGGTTCAACGGACGGCGGCATTCGGTCAACTGGCTCTGGAACCATCCGCCCGAAGCCATTCCTGCGCGGCGCAGCCAATTGGCTTCACCCCCGCCCATTGCCCCGATGAGAATCGGATTCTTCGTCCCCTGGATCACCAAGGGCAAGGGCGGCACCGAAAACGTCGGCCAGATGATGGCCAACGCCATGGCGAAGCGCGGGCATGAGGTGACGATATTCACCTTCGACGACAAGCGCGCGCCCTCGCGCTGGCCGCTGGATGACCGAATTGCGCTTGTGCATTTGCCCGAGGCCGAGGACGAGCGCGCTGACCAACAAATGGCCGTCGACGTTTCCAGTCGCAATTTTGACATCCTGGTAGGGTTGCACATGGATCGCGCGATGCTGCGCTATGTCCGCTGCGCCCACAAAGTCGGCCTGCCGTTGGTCCTGTCCGAACCATGTGTCGATCCGCGCTTTTCCCGATGGATAGGCAACTTCTCGCTTGATGAACGCGACATCGCGATGGCGGGTGCAACCCTGATCCATTTGCCGCTTGATGAATTCGTCGAGACGCTGGCCCCCTCGGTTCGCGGCAGGACGCGTATTATTCCAAACACAATCCGCGAACCTGAAGCACTGGCCAATCCAGGCGTCGAGAAGTCGCGGTATACACTCTTGACGACATCGGAGCTGGCTCCGCACAGGAATCCGTCGCTGGTGATCGAAGCCTTTGCCCGGCTGACCCATGAGTTCCCGGAATGGCGATTACAGATCGTGGGTGACGGGCCGCTTCGGCGACAATTGGAGGTTCGGGCGCAGACATTGGGCATCAACGACCGGGTCGACTTCGCGGGTGAAGGGGACGACGTCTATCCATACTATGCCGATGCCGATCTCTTCGCTATCCCGACGAGTTTCGAGGATATTCCGCTCACTCTGTGCGAGGCGATGGCGCATGGGTTGCCTGCCGTCGGCTTTGATAATTGCGTGGGCGCGAGCACTCAGATTATCTCCGGTAGAACCGGCCTACTTTGCAACGGCGACGATCAGGTCAGGTCGCTGGTGCGGGCACTGCGCCGTCTGATGGCGGATGCCGCGCTGCGTGACAGAATGGGGCGCGCAGCCCGGAGCGCATTTGAAAAGCGCTTTAGGAACGATGTCGTGCACCATGCATGGGAAGAAATGTTCGCCGAGGCGCGAGAGCTACTTGCCAACCGGAAAAAACCTGACCTTGCCACGATCACAGCCGTCCGCCTTTGGGAGCGGGTCTGGGGCCTGTAAACGGCAGTAGCGCAATTTGAACGGCTTTAACGGGAATTCGAGCGATGAGCAATGAACAGGCCTTTATCCGTTTTCAGAAATTCCTTGAAGCGCGTCGGGCAGCGCATGATCCTGACCGTGACATTCGTAACCATGTCTTGGCGAAGGCAAGCAAGCGGGTTGGTTTTAGCTACTTGAGAGAGAATCTGAAGAGTCGCTTTGGTGCCAACCTTCCCAATGTCTACAGCAAGATGGTCGCTTCCGATGATCCCGGCATCGAAACGTGTGGGACTTATTTCTTGCAGGGCACGGTTCAACTGGACGAGATGAGCTCTAACCAATCAGCCGTGAAGCTCATCAATGCGATTCCCGATGGCCGGGAAATAATCTTGATGGAGACGGGGTTTCTAGCGACCACACACAGTTGGATACACTGCCTTAAGGAAAGTAATCCCGCCTATGCCTGTTTGGGCTATGTCTATGACGATATCGCCCATTATTTCATGGCCGACTATCCGAACCGGCTGATCCAGAAGCTAAATAGTACCGAGACACCCTCGGACGAAGAACTGGCCCGGGCGGGCCGGTTGCTTGAGCGGATCGTCACGCAGCGGATCAGCAAATACAACGCCCAGCCCATGCGGGCGCCTGCCATCACCCAGGGCTACGCGCGCCGGGTGCTGGTCTGCGACCAGGCTTATGCCGACGCCTCGACCGTCTATGGCAAGGTGGGAGACGCCGAATTCGAGCGTATGCTGCTCGCCGCCATTGCGGAAAACCCGGATGCGGAAATCCTAGTCAAGACCCATCCGGATTCGGTCTGGGAAAAAGAGAGGCGCAGCGGTTACTATACGCATCTGCAATCGACCGGTCGTGTCCGCATGCTGCGCGACCCGGTCAATCCCTACATGCTGTTCGATTTGGTCGATACCGTCTATGTTGGCACGAGCCAGATGGGTCTCGAGGCGCTGTTCGCTGGTAAGAAGGTGGTGACCTTCGGCGCACCCTTTTACGCCGGTTGGGGTCTGACCGATGACCGCCAAACCATACCGCATCGCCACCGCCGCCGCAGTCTGGCCGAGATCTTTCACTACTTCTACATTTGGTACACGATCTATCATCTGCCCGACAGCAAGGGACCGGCGGAGATCGAGGATGTGCTCTCTTATATAGAGAACAACCGCCCCTATCCCCTTTCGCTGACCGAGACCGAGCCTTCCACACCACCTCGGGTTTCAGTCATCTTGCCCGTGCACGGGGTCGAAAAGTATATCGAGGAATGCATAACCTCGATCCAGCGCCAAACCCTGCGCGAGATCGAGATCATTCCGGTGAACGACGCGTCCCCTGACGGCTCCCAGCAAATTATTGATCGCCTGGCTGCAGACGATCCTCGCATAAAACCGATCATCTTGTCCGAGAATATCGGTCAAGGCTTTGCCCGCAACCGGGGCCTCGACGCGGCGCGAGGTCAATATATTTGGTTCCTGGATTCCGACGATTGGTTGGTTGACCCTGAATTTTTGGAAAAGACCGTCAAGGCGGCAGACGCGAATCTTGCAGACATGACTCGCGCCAAAAAGGCTGGCGAAGCCATTTTCGATGACGAGGATCGTCTTGTACGAATCAGAGACGATAAATCAGAAAATTATTTCCTGAGGGACGTCACCAATACGAACTATATGGATAATAGTGAGATACTGCATAGTCGACATTTTTGCTTGTGGCTCTACAATCGAAATTTTTTAGAAAGCAATGAGATCCGTTTCGTTACCACTCAATGGGAGGAGCGCGCGTTCCTTCTCAAAGCATTACTGCGCGCAAAGAATATTACACTGACAACCAATAAGAGCTTCATGTATAGGATACGTGGCGATTCCACCGCACGCCGGAAGAAGGGGATGCACGACGTTGAGCGCATGCTCCAAAATTTTGAGCAAATCTGCGACCTTCTTAAGCATCATGGCGCCGAAAAGCGCGACAGTCCGCTGCGCCCGCATCTGAACTTTCAGATCTCGCAATTTCTGCACTTGCTGTTTTTCGGCTTCTGGTACTCAACGCTGACACGCACATGCGCCAAAAACGACCATGATCAGTATCTGAAAAGAGTTTGTGAAGCTCTACAGACAGTCGATTTCCGAAGCTCGGATCTGTCGGACGCACCGCTAGTAATCAAGAAGGATTACTTTGTTGCGCACGTGTATCGACTGATTACCGCGTCCCTGCGCGCAAGGAAATTCGAATGGATACCGACCGCCGTGGCCTGTCGTCCGGTGGCGCAAATCAGGCTCTATCAGGAATTACTGAACGCGCCCTCAACTCCTGCTCAAGAGGAGTTTCAATCAGCGCTTAACCTTTATGCCCGCAACGAAATGGTCGAGAGTTCCGGACCGGCCCCGGAGAATCCAAAGCCACGAATAGTCATCCATATCGGCGCAACCAAGACGGGCAGCACCTTCATCCAGCACATGCTGGAGAAGAACCGCCCGGCCCTCTTGCGCCAAGGTATCTGGTTCCCGGAAGTAGGTCTTTTTTGGCAACCCACCCGCCCCCACAAGCAGGCTGGGCATTCCGCGTTCACACGCTCGGCCGTCCGCAACGAGCCGGCGCTCCGCGATCACATCCGCCGCGGTCTGAAACTGATGGACGGGCGAATTCACACCATCGTCCTGTCCAGCGAGGCCTATTTCCTGCATCAGAATGCCCATCAGATAGCCAAGTACTTTGCCGACCATCCCGTCGAAATGGTCGTGTACCTGCGCCGTCAGGATGAATGGGCGAATTCGCAGTATTGCGAATTCGTTGCAGGAGGGGCCGTCGGACGCGTGGACGTTCCGATGGCGGAATGGCTGGACTTGCCCGAGACGCGTCGCCGGCTGGACTACATGGTGCCGCTGAAAGCCTGGACCGACACGATTGGTATCGAGAATGTCCACGTGCGCATCTTTGATCGAAAGGAATTCGAGGGGGGCGATCTGATCTCGGACTTCGCCGCGGCGGCGAAACTGCCGCAATTGCTGGATTTGACGCGCCCGGACGAGCGCGAACAGAATGACGCGCGACTGGCGAGCGGCCACGTCGAGTTGTTGCGCTTATTCAACCAACGTCCCTTTGCGTCTCAGGACGAGTATTTCACATTTATCGAAGAGGTGGGCAGCGCGCTTACGGCATGGCGTCGCGAACGGGGTTTGCCGCAGCCCAAACCGTGGATGCTGTCCGAACAGCAGGCGGATGAGCTCATGACCGACTATGCCACGAGCAATGCCGTCATCGCCCGCGACTATCTCAATCGTCCGGACAAACCGCTGTTTGGCCCGCGTGGCCCGGTTCCCGAACAGGTTCCGGTCTTCGCAGAAGAAATGGCCCTGGTCGAACAAATCTACCAGCAGCACGCTCCGCGACAGTTCAATGAGACGCTGGCATCCGAACTCGAAAGCGACGTAACGATCGTCAAATCGACCTGGCCCATTGCCAAACGCCTCCGCGTTGCCTTCAAGAAGGTGAGCGCCGGAAAGCCAGTAATCTTTGAGAAGCCGCTGCTTGGGGGAACGCCGTTTACTCTGAGCCCTGGAAATATCAGGAAGTACGGCGTGATTAAAAAACAGTGGCCAAAACGCAAGAGGGCGAGAGTGATATTGAAAAATATCTACCTTGGTAGGCCGATTTTCTTCCGGTGAACGGAGGACGGCTCTCAAACGAGCTAGTCCAAGTTGCCCAGGAAATCACTCGCCGAGAGGTGCCAACTTCAATCCGGATCAAGGGGCAAGGCCACCGGGAAACTGAATAGGAGGTCGAGGTCGGCGGCTCGGAAAACCGATTCGGAGATTTCGAGCGGTTCGCCGTCCGGCGTCATGTTCTGGCCGATGACCGTCAGCACCGGTTCGCTGCGCCGCACCTTAGCTGCACGGCTTCGGTCTCGCCGGGAAATCGCGCACTGACATAGGTATCGTGGCGGATGAAGTCGAGGATGCCCACGGACCTGAACAGCTGCGTGATGCTCGGATTGTCCGCGGGGATTGCGGGAAGCTCGGATACGACCGTCGGCGAGAAATGGTGATAGGACAGCGAGACGGGCCTCTCAGCGACGCTGCGCAGGATGACCGCCACCGGGACCGGCGCCATGCGCGAAAGGCCGGGCAAGCGGGCGATCCGGGGGTTGGGAAGCCTGCGGCGGGCAACGCCTTTCCCGGCTGGCCCAGGCCTTTCCACGGCCATCGAGAAGCGCGTGCGGATCGATACGGGCAATTGCAGTCGGCTGCGGATCACCCGGCTTCGCGCGCCCTGGCCGCCTTCGATCATTCCGTCCTGCTTGAGCGCCCTGAGCGCCCGGCGCAGCGTGCGGCGGCGGTGCCAAACCCGGCAACCTGGCGGCCCCACCACCATGCGCTTGACACACTCGGTATCGCGGCAGACCTCCTGGTCTGCCAGCCAAAGCCAGTGATTTCGGCCGCCGACCAAATGCGATATGTCGCCCGCTCCCGGACGGCCGAAGAACCCGTTGCGGGGCCTAGGAAACGGCCTGGACTGCCCTGCCGATCAGCTCGAGCGTATCGATGATTTCCGCCGCGGAAATGACCAGCGGCGGCGAGAACGAGATGCTCGATCCGCCCTTGAAGACGGTCGACACGCCTTCCTTCCGCAGCGCCGCCAGCATGTCGCGCTCGAACTCTGGCCCCGGCTCCCGGCCCATGGCCGGCAGGTCGAGCTCGATGGCCAGCAACAGGCCCTTGCCGCGCGCGCCCTTGATCGCCGGTATTTTCCGTGACAGGGCCGCCACCGCTTCGAAGAAGACTTGCTCCCCGGCGGCAGCGGCCGCCACCAGTCCTTCGTTCTCGATGATCTCGATCGCGGTCAGCGCGGCACGGGTGGTGAGCGGGTTCTTCTCGTGGGTGTAGTGGCCGAGATCGAGCTCGGGTGCGATGTTGAGGCGGGCGTCGGCGATCACCGCCGAAATCGGCAGCATGCCGCCGCCGAGCGACTTGCCCAGCACCACCGCATCGGGCACCGCCCCGACGTGTTCGAACGCGAAGAACTTGCCGGTCTTGCCGAGCCCGGTGGGGATCTCGTCGAAGATCAGCAGCGCGCCGTGGCGGTCGCACAGGCGGCGGACTTCCGCCCAGAGCCCGTCCGGCGGAACGTGGCAGTTGGTTCTAATGGGCTCGGCAACGAGGCAGGCAATGCCGGTTTCGGAGGCAGCGAAGGCGGCCTCGATCTCAGACAGCATCCGCTCCGCGCCACCCGGCCCCCAATAGGGCGCGACGTGGTGTCGCCCGGGCAGGAACGGTCCGAGGCGCGGGTCGGTCTCGGAACGCGACAGGCCGAAGGCGCCGAATCCGTGGCCATGGTAGGAGCCCTGCAGCGAGATCGTTTCGTGCCGGCCGGTTGCGACCCGGGCGAGTTTCATGGCGATCTCGATCCCGTCCGAGCCGCTGTTGGCGAACAGCACCTTTGCCGGCGCGCCGGGCCAGTGGGAAAGCAGCTTCTCGGCGAGGCCGACCGCGGCCGCGTTGGTGAAGCGGCGCGGCGAGAAGGGCAGTTCGTCGATCTGCGCCTTTAGCGCCGCGACGAGGGCCGGATGGCTGTAGCCGACGTGATGGGCGGTGTTGCCGTGCAGGTCGATCAGCCGATGGCCGTCGGTTTCCTCCAGCCAGATCCCGCGCACCGCGCGCAGCGTCGACTGGCAGGGCGAGGAGCCGTGCTGGTGGAAGAACGCAAGCCCGTCGCGCTCGGTGAGATTGTCGGTCATCATGCTTTCTCCGGTCGGGCGACAACGGCGCGCAGCCGCTCCGCCCATGTTTGAAGTCTGCGCCCGCGGTTGCGGGCGCGGGTGTTTGCAGGGGCATCCAGCAGCCAGATCAGCGCCATGGCCATCAGGGCCAGGACCAGCAGCAGCAGGCTCTTGGCGCCGGCGTAGCCGAACTCTCCGGACGTGGCGTGGTTGAAGATCGCCACCGACGCGAGCTTGTGATTGCCCGAGACAAGGAAGATCACCGAGGAGAGCGTCGTCAGGCCGTCGATGAAGACGTAGAGCGTTCCAAGCAGCAGTGCCGGCCTCAGCATCGGCAGGGTCACCCGCACGAAGCGTGTCACCAGCCCGGCGCCAAGGCCTTCGGCGGCCTCTTCGATCGCCGGATCGAGCCCCTGCAGGGCCGCCCGCGCCGCGAGCACGCCGACGAACAGGTTGGAGAACAGGATGTTGAGCACGAGGATCGCCGAGGTGCCGGTCAGGGCCAGCGCCTTGATGCCGAAGGGCAGGTTGAAGGCGATGATATAGCCGATGCCGAAGATGATCCCCGGCACGATCGCCGGCGCCAGCGCGATGAAGAAGATGATGCTGGCGCCGGGCGGGCGCAGCCTTTCGATGACGTAGCCGACCACGATCCCGAGCAGGCCGCCGATCGGCGCGGCAAAGAGGGCCAGCGAGACGCTGCTCCACACCAGTCCCAGCCCGCGGTCCGAGCTGCCGTAGCCGGTTCCGGCGAGGCCGACATCGACGCCGGCGGCGGTGAAGTAGCCGAGCGTAAAGCTCCAGTCGACGCCCCACACGCGCACGACCGCACCGAGCGCCATCGTCACATAGATGGCCAGGATGATGAGCGCGACGGTGGTGGTCAGGCCAGAAAGGGCGGCACGCCAACCGAGCGGAAGCGCCAGTTCGGACCGGCGGCCGCCTGCGCCGGCGCTCGAATAGCGCTTCCGCCGCCCGACGCTCTCGAGCATCAGGTAGATGATCAGTGAGGGCACCAGCAGCCACACGCAGATGGCGGCGGCCAAGGGCGTGTTCTGGAAGGCGGTGATCTGGTCATAGATCAGTTCGGCCAGCACCGGCATGTCGTGCCCGAGCAGCATTGGATTGCCGAAATCCGTCAGGCTGAGGATGAACACCAGGACCACGGCCCGCTTGATCGCCGGCCAGGCCATCGGCACGGTGACCCGCGAGAAGGTCTGGGCATGCCGCGCACCGAGGTTGGCCGATGCCTCGTCGAGATTGCCGTTATGCTTGCGCATGACGTTGTCGAAGACGATGAAGGTGGCCGGCATGAAGGCGAGCGTCTGGGCGATCAGTACGCCGGCGAAGCCATAGATGTTGGTCTTCTCGGCATCGATCAGGCCGAGCCACTGGTCGAGAAACGTATAGGTGGCAAGCCCGCGGCGCCCGAACAGCATGACCGTGGCGGTGGCGATGAGGACCGGAGGCGCGACCAGCGGAGTGAGCAGCACGGCGCGCGTCACGCCCGGCCAGCGAACGCCGCCGAAGTTGACGCCGTAGGCCAGCGCGAAGGCGAGCGATACCGTGGTGAGCGTCGCGCAGAAGCCGAGCTTGAGGCTGTTGAACGCCCCGGTGCGAAGCTGGCCGTCCCGCATCACTTCGAGATAGTTGTCGAGGCCGAAGCGCGTCTCGGAGCCAAGGCGCAACTCGTCGAAGCCGTCCGGGCCGAGCGCGTCCTTGACCTTGAAGGCCAGTGCAACCCGCTTGTGCAAGGCGATGTGGGCGATGGGGTAGGCTTCATCGAAACCGGCGCGCTCATCCGGCGACAATGCCGCCACGGCAGCCGCCGCCCTGATGCTCTGATCGCTGTAGGGTGCCTTGCGGTCCCAGGTCACGGGGATGCCGGCCAGTTCGAAGGCGGCTGCGGTCGCATCGACGGTTTCCGCCTCTGTGGCCGTCGCGGCCCAGCGGTCCATGGCCTGGCTCCGTTCTCCCGGCGGCATCGCATCGAGTGCGCCCCGGGTGACGGCGCTCACGCGTTCCAGCGTCATCGGCCCGCGGATCACGAAGCTTTCGACCAGGACGGTGCCGAGCGGATAGGCGATGAACAGGACCAGCACCGCCGCGATGATGGCGGAGAGCACGATGCCGGGGATATTTCGCGCCGATGCAGTCATCAACGATTTCCATCCGGAAGAATGCAACAATGGACGGCGCTCGGCTGCACGCGCACGGGCATGCCCGGCCGCAGGGCCAGGTCGCTTTCCGCCGAAGGCCGGTCGGCAACGATCGTGCGGCCGGATTCCAGCTTCACCTGCAGCCGCAGATGCGCGCCGCAGAAGGTCGTCGTCACGATCCGGCCGGCGAAGCCGGACTGATCAGGCGCGGCGATCGTGAGATGCTCGGGTCGGTAGATGGCCGTCGCCCGGCTGTTCAGCGGGGTGGTCGAGGGCAGGTTTGCCGGCCAGACCTCGCCATCGGCCTCGATGCCCGACCGGACTGCGACCCCTTCGATGACGTTGGAGACGCCGACGAACTCGGCGACGAAGCGCGTCTTGGGTCGATGGTAGATCTCCCACGGCGTGCCGACCTGTTCGATCCGGCCATTGGCCATCACGGCGATCCGGTCGGAAAGCGCGAAGGCCTCCTCCTGGTCGTGCGTGACATAGAGGGTCGTCAGACCGAGCCGGTTGACCAGGACGCGCAGGTCGGTTCGCAGCTTGGCACGGATCCGGGCATCGAGCGCCGACATCGGCTCATCGAGCAGCAGCACTTCGGGCCGCGAGGCGAGTGCGCGCGCCAGGGCGACGCGCTGCTGCTGGCCGCCGGAGAGTTCGTGGGGGTAGCGGTCCAGCAGGTGGTCCAGCTCCACCAGGGTCGCAAGCTCGCGAACGCGGGCGCGCGTTTCCAGGCGCGGCGTCGACTTGATGGCGTCCGAGAAGCCGATGTTGTCGGCGACGGTCTTGGTCGGAAAAAGGGCGTAGGACTGAAAGACGAAGCCCATCTGGCGCTTCGACGGCGGTTGCCGGGTGACGTCCTCCCCCGCCCGCAGGACCCGCCCGGAATCGGCGGTCACGAAGCCGGCAATGATGCGCAACAAAGTGGTCTTGCCGCAGCCCGACGCACCGAGCAGGCTGACGAACTCGCCTTGGCCGAGGTCGAGGCTGACGTCGTCGACGGCCGCCGAGCCGCCAAAGGCCTTGCGGATGTTGCTGACGCGGATATGCGGCTGGCCCCCATGGGGGACCAGCCGTTCGGCCGCGATCGGTGCCGAAATGTTCATGACTTGTTGAGAATGCGGTTGTTGAACTCGGTCCGGAACTCATCGATGGCGACCGGGCGACGCATGTTCCAGAGCGTGACCTTCGACAGGTCGACGAGGCCGTAACCGGGCACGGCCGTGGCGCCGACGACCTTGCCGAGCACTTCGGCGGCATCCTTGCTGGCCATGAAGTCGAGGAACAGCTTGGCTTCTTCCGGGTTCGGCGCACCGGCGACCAGTCCACCGCCTTCGGTGACGTTGGGGGTGATGCCGCTGTAGACGACTTCCACCGGCTTGCCGGAGGATTTCAGCTGGTAGCAGGTCGTGTCGAAGCTGATGCCGATTGCCACTTCGCCGGTGGCTGCGAGTTCAGCGCCGCCCGAGCCGCCGTCGGAATACTTGAAGACGTTTTCGTTCAGGTTCTCGACGAATGGCCAGCCGAACGCGTCGACGAAGGTCGTGTGGATCGCGCCGCCGGTTCCCGACTTCATCGGCGAGGGAAGCGAGATCTCGTTGTCGTAGACCGGCTTCAGAAGGTCTTCCCAGCTGTTGGGCATCGGCAGCTTCTTGCTCGCCAGCCGCTCGGTGTTGACGACCATGCACATCGTCGTGGCGAAGTGCTTGTTGTAGAAGCCGTCCGGATGACGGAACTGCTCGCTGATCTGCGAGTCCTTCGGCTCATAGGGCTCGAAGACGCCGGCGGCGGTCAGTTGCTCGAGCGCCGTGTTGTTGACCAGGTAGATGACGTCGGCCTGCGGATTCGCCTTTTCGGCAATGGCGCGCTCGGCAATCGGGCCCGTCGAGCCGGAGACGAACTTAACCTCGATATCGGGATACTTGGCGCGGAAGGCCTCGACGAGCGCCGTATTGACGCTGTCCGATGCGTTGTAGAGGACGAGTTCCTTCGCCATGGCGGCCGTGGAGGTGAGCGCAAGGCACGCGAGCGTCGTCGTCAGATGTTTCAGATTGGATTTGATGATTGCCATTGTGGATCTCCGTAACGCCCAGTGCATCAGATTGAGTGGCGTGTTATAATTCTTACTTAGTTTCGTGACAGGCATATGAAGAGAAACTTATAGCGAGGGGTAATCATGAATTTTGCGCAGCTGCGGGCATTCCATGCGGTCGCCGTGACCGGCACATTCTCGGCGGCGGCCCAGGCGCTGGGGGTCAGCCAGCCGGCCGTTACCCAGCATGTGAAATCCCTGGAGGACAGCTGCGGCGCGCGCCTGTTCGTGCGAAGCGGCGGGACCATCGAACTGACGCCAGTCGCCCTGGATCTGTTGCCGAAGGCCCGCGAGGTCATGCTGACGATCGACGACATCGCCGCGCAGCTGGAGGACGGGCGATCGCTTCGGTCCGGCTACCTGTCTCTCGGTGTCTGCTCGCCGTGCCTTGTGATGCCGGTTCTTGAGCGCTTCGCGGCGACCTTCCCCGGCGTCCGCGTCGATGTGCGCATGGAGAACTCGAGCCAGCTGCTGGATCTGGTGGCCAGCCATCGGATCGACCTGGCCCTGGCGACCCTGCCTGCGCCTGCGCCGGAGTTCCTGTGCCGCCACCTCGTCGACCAGAATGTGCTCGTCGTCGTCAACCAGGGACATCCCTGGTGGGATCGCGACAGCGTATCCGTCGGCGAACTCGAGGGGCAGACGTTCGTGTTGCGCGAGGAGCGATCGATGACCCGGCAGCTGTTCGAGCGCGGCCTGGCGCTGGCTTCGGTCGACATCGTCCCGCGGTTCGTGCTGGGCAGCCGCGAAGCGGTCAAGGAGGCGGCCGCCGCGGGTCTGGGGGCTGGGATCGTCCTGAGCCATGAACTCGGATTTGACCGGCGCCTGCGCGGCATTCCGGTTATCGACGCCAACATGTCGGCCGGCGAATACATCGTCACCCTGCCGAAGCCTGCCGGAAAAGGCGCAATCCGCGAGTTCATGGAGATCGCGGACAACGTCTTTCGCACCCCAAGTGTTGCATGAATGGGGCGGCCGCGAATTGCGCGGCCGCGTCGAGAAAAGTCACGCCGCCGAAGGACAGGCGGGCATCTCATTGAGGGCAGACGAAGGGATCAATGTGTCTGCGGGATCGCCATGCCGGCCTTTCGCAGCCCGTCGTAAAACCGCTCCTGATCCTGGGGCCGGTTGATGCGCATTGCCACTTCCGTTCGCAGGTCGTCTAGAAACGCAGGTGCATGCGCCTGCAGCCAGTTGCGCTCCTCTTGCGCCTGCGCAAGCTTGCCCTGCTGGCCGAGAATGGCGATCAGGATGATGTGGTAGACCGGGTTCTCGCGCAGGTCCGCCAGGTGGGCCCATCGTTCGGCGCCGCTGTAATCCCCGTCCATGTAGGAGCAGATTGCCAGCGCTGCCTGGAAATATCCCATCGGTCCCGGATTGCGCCCGACCGTTTCGGCCACGAGCCCGCAGCCACGATGCCACTGTCCGGACAATGCCAGGCGAAAGCCGTACTCGCCGCTCAGTTCCGTATCGTTCGGGTTGAGCTGGAAAGCCCGCTCGCCCACGGCAAGGGCCGTCTCGACGTCGCCTTGAAAGAACCGGGCGAGCATCTCGGCCTGCAGCGCGCGAACATTCTGCGGGTCGAGTTCCACCGCGCGTTCGGCCGCCTGGATCGCCAGATCGATCGGCGCCGGCGCCGGCGCCTTCAGACGGTAGCGGAAGCGAAGTTCGTCGATGTAGGTGAGCGACAGCAGCGCCCACGCCGTCGCATAGTTCGGAAAGCGCTCGACCGCGTCCTTCAGGCAGCTCTGCACCGAGGCGTGCGTTTGCGGACTCAGGTCCGCCCGATAGCCATAATAGGACAGCGTGCAGGCATAGGCTTTCCAGTCGCTCGGAGGGGCCTGGAGCATTTGGGCCGCATCGGCCTGGAATATGATGCCGTAGGGTTGGGCCAGCGCGGTTGCGACCGCGCGCGCCACGTCCGCTTCCAGATCCAGCAGCTGACGCACGCCAAGGTCGGCATCGAAGCTTCGGGTCCAGACGACGGCGCTGTCGGCCCGACTGACGAGGCGAGCCGTCAGCCGGAGCTTCTTGTCGTCGGCGCGAACGCGGCCTTCAAGCGCGTAGAGCGGCAGGGCGCTTCCCGACGCCTGATGTTCGACGCCGGCATCGTCCGGGCGGCCAGCAATGACTGCAATCTCCTTGAACCGGGCCATCTGCCCGATAACCTCGTCGGTCAGGCCCCGGGCCAGCATCGCAGACTCCTGCGTGCCGGTGAGGTCTTCGAACGGCTTGACGACCACCTGCGGCATGTCCGGCACGGCACTCTCAAGGGGCGTCTGATCCGGGCCCTGGAAATCCCATCGCACCAGGTTGGCCAGCAGGGCCATGCCGGCAATCGCAAGGGCGACGACACCAACGATCGACCATGGGATCTGAGGCGTCCGTTCGCCAAGCCAGGCCCGTTTGGGTTGCAGGCCCGACGCCGCGACTGGCTCTGCGCCGTGGAAGCGGGTGAAGACGGGAACGTAGCCTCCCTTGGGCATCGTGATGAGGATCGGGTCCTTCTGCCCCGCCAGGAGATAGTACCGTTCCAGCGCCCGTCGCACGCGGCCGGCCTCGATCCGCACGACCGGATCGTTCTGCGCGTCGAAGCTGGCGTCGCGGCCGAAAACCTCGATGGCGATGGAGTAGGCCTTGATCCTGTCGGCCCGCCCGTTCAGCGCCTCCTCGATCACATAGGTCAGGAACTTGTGTGCGCGGTCGGGCGCGTCGAACGCCGAGCTTGACCGGATTCGCGCGAGTTGGTTCTGAATTTCACTGTTCGTGGGCGGGCACGAAACGTCCGCCGGCGCGCTGTGCGGAAATGCCAGACTCACTTCCCTTCCTCTCATCGCGACGCATGATAAGGACTGCGAGGATCACGCCTGTATGTACAAGTATATTACGTCAATCGCTCATGATGGCGCAATATCATCGATCCTGCCTCTGCATTGTGGGGGCCAAGTCCGGCCGGAGAACCGCCATGACAGGATTGGGACAAGACGAGGGGTTGGCTTCTGCCCTTCGACGGTTTCCGACCCATTCAGCTCAGATACGTCATCTGATCGAGCGCAACGAAAGCTTTCGCGCGATGTGCGATGATCTTGCAATCGCAGAGCGCGCGCTGCTTTCGGTTGATCAGTTGCCGAACACCATCCGCGACGAACGGCGCATCGAGTTTACCCAGATGGTGGACAGCCTCGCGGTCGAAATCGAACGTTGTTTGAGCCGGATCAAGGTCATTTCCATCGGGGAGCGTTTCAATCGCTAGCGTATTGGCGTGGCATCGATGGCGGGACTGCCAACCTGCCGTAACCGCGAATGGGCGCCCCAGGAGGATCTGCGATGTTGAACCGTCGGGACAAAGACAAAGGCCACGCCAGCTTCTGGTCGCCCGCCTTGCCCGTCGCCGTTTCCGAACTGTGCGACACATTGCAATGCGCGTTGGCGGAGCGCGAAAGCGACGCCGAATTCAAAGGCTATGTCGCATCGATCATCGATGAGCCGAGGGGGGCGCCCGATGGCTGGTTCGAGCTTGCCTTCAATGACAGGGACGGGAGAGCCTGCGTCGTCTATGCCGACGAGATCCGCGACAAAGCGGGGGATCTCCGCGTGGCGACCACCCCGCCGGTCTGGGTTACGGCCGGCGATCCGCTGCATGCCGCCGAGGTGATGTTTCGCAAGTTGCTCGAAGACTGACGGCCAACCAAACCGCTCCGCGTCAACGGTGGGATGCGCCTCTTCGTCACGGAAGGCTAGCCGGCCTCACGGACACCACGATTGGCGTTGTCCGCTCCAGGGGCGCGCGAGCCCCCGTTCGATGAGGGCGTCGCCGATCGACTTTCCGTCCCGACGAACGATGCGCAGTTGGCGGCCGTGCTGGTCCTCGCCGATCGGCTTCCACGGTTCCAGCTCGAACTTGCCCGCGTTGAGGAGCACCCGCAGCGCCTCCTTGGCGTCACCGCCGAGGAGACGCTCGCGGTCGCATTTCGCTTCCCTGGTGGCTGGCACATAGATGTCCGCCATGCGGATTCGTGCGCCGCGATAGATGAAGTTGCCGCCATCCACGATGCAGTTGTCCTGTTTGATCCCGCAATAGAAGAAGGTGACCTCGCCCGCCCCGGCGCGGTTTTCGGTCGTCACCGCGGGCTGTCGCGCCGGCTTCTGATCCGGCGCCGGCACCGGCGATCGCGGCGGTGCGGGCGCTGTCCTGGCGGTTACGGTCGTCGCCGCGCCGTTGCGAACGGGAGCCGCAGAGTTGAGCCGCTCGGCAAGGGTGGGCAGGTTCTCCCGCACGACTATGGCGCCCACCATCAGCAGACCGAGGAGATACCATGGCCACATCCGGCCACGCGCGGATGTGGGCCGGCGGGCTCCGTTGCTTTTGCGTTTACGCGGCTTTTTCGGGGGCATTCTCAGGGGTCCGGAATCGGGGTGGTGCGGTTGCGGAAGCTAGCCTTGCCTCCATGGGCATGTCAAAGTCCTGGAGCAAGCGGCAGGCTCGGCTGAGCGTTGAGTGTTGCGGTGCGATGACAGGCGTAAAGAAATTGTTACTTCCGCGGGTCACGGTTTTTTGTTCATCTGGCGTTCATAAAAACGCCAGCGCGCAGTCGGGCGGTGGTATAGCCTGACCCTGCAGAAGGAGCGCCGAGATGATTCGTACCACCCTGTCCCTGGCGGTGTTTGTCACATTTGTCGCTGTCATGTTCGGATTGGCGTTTGTTCCCGAGCTTGTCGATACCCATTTCACCGGGAGCGAGGTCGAGCAGGTGGCCGTCGTCGAATAAGCTGGCCGCTTCCGTGATTTGCCTCGTTGTGCCCGCGCCAACGGAGCCGCCGGGGCGCTCGCATTGGAGCGATCGCGGCCGTAGCGCCAGGTCAACAATTCGATCTAGACTGCCGAAATCCGCTTGGAACGAGCGGCGATTGTAACTAAGCTCGCATTGGTGGTGCTAGCTCCACCCCGACAGATAGTCCCAACCTGTGCCTCCCGGCGCCCGCGCGCAGCGCCGGGTTCTTCCTGCGGCTTTCGAACTTCTCGCAGGGTATGCAGGAACTTCCCGGCCGGTTTCCCGTTTGAGTGTGGAAGACGCTGAACCTCAGCGACCTGTCCGCGACCGTTGGAATGGAGACGAGCATGGCGACTTTCGATCCTCAGGCCCAGATTACTGCTCTTCGGGAAGAGATGAACAAGCTCCGCGATGAGCTCGCGACACAATCCGCTGAAGCCTACGAGGGGGTTCGGAACCGGGCCGGCAGTGCGGGGCGGTCCATGCGTGCTGCGGTGAAATCCGGCGCCGGCTATGTCCAGTCGGAAGGCAGGGCGGCGGCCGATGCGGCGCGCGCCCATCCCGCTGCCGTTTCGACGGTGGTCTTGATGGCCGGTCTCGCCGGCTTGCTGCTCGGCTACCTCCTTGCGTCTGCGTCCGAACCGCCTGCGCGCAGCCGTGTCAGCCGCTATTGGCGCTGATGGCGCCAAGAAAATGCGCATGACGTTCGCGGCCCCCGCCGCCGTCAGCGTCGGCGAAGGCCGAGCAGATATCCGACAAGAGCGGCGCAGAACAGTGCCGATATCGGGTTGGCGGCAACGCCCGCGCGCAGTTCCCCTCGCAGCGAGTTGACCTGCGAAACCGCATAGTGGCCGCTGCGTGTGGCGAGAACGCCGAGCGTTTCCCGCAGCACGATCATCTCTTCCTTCAGACGCGCGATCTGCTCGGCGATATCGGCCTTGGCCGCTTCGGCGTCGGCTGCCTCTTCCGTGAGTGGGGTCGTCCCGGTGTCTGGCGTATTCTCGTCGGCGCCATGCACGACGCCGAGCGGTGCGCGGGGGCTGGTCTCTTTCTCGTCCATCATGGCCGGTCTCCTGGTACGGCTGGCTCCGTGTTGGGAAACTCGAAAGACCGGCATCGGGTTCCCGAGTGCCGTCAACCCATCGCAAGCGGCGGGTTAACTGTTTATTAACCAAAGCAGCCGATGCTGTGGCAATCACAACGGCGGTCCCGTCATATGGTTGTTACCGGGGCGAATTAACAAAGACCGTATCAGGCGCTCGCCGTCGAAGGCGACGAATCGTTTTGTTCCTGACGCTGACCACGGATGTACTGGCAGCGTACGGACAATGTCCCGGCGAGACCGGGAATGGGGAAGCGGGGTGATATGACCCCGCTTTTTTCATGCCGGAAGTTCACCTTCTCCCGTCCGCATCCGCGCCTGTCTGTCCCACGGGGCAACGGTAAGGCACAAAAAAACCCGGCCGATGGCGGCCGGGTCTGATGAACTGGACGATCGTTCAGCTTACTGAGCAGCCGGAGCCGTCTCGGTCGCCGCGGGAGCAGCGCTCTCAGCCGGAGCGGCTTCGGTTGCCGCGGGAGCGGCTTCGGCGGCCGGAGCGGCTTCTGCAGCCGGAGCGGCTGCGGCACCGTCTGCCGATGCATCCGGAAGCGGTGCGGGATTGTCAGAAAGGGTACGCAGGTAGGCGATCAGGTTTGCGCGCTCGTCGTCCTTCTTCAGGCCGGCGAAGCCCATGGCGGTACCGGCGACGTACTTCTTCGGTGCGGCCAGGAAGTGGTTGAGGTGCTCAAAATCCCAGACCTTGCCGCCCTCGGCAAACGCCTTCATGCCGGCTGAATAGCTGAAGCCTTCATGCGCGCCGACCGGATGGTTCACGATGTTCCAGAGACCGGGGCCGACCTTGTTCGGTCCGCCCTTTTCGCCGCTATGACAGGCGGCACACTTCTTGAACACGGCTTCCCCGGCTGCCGGATCGGCGCTTGCCAGCAGCGTGGCGATCGGCGTAGCGGCTGCTTCGGCTGCGCCGCCCTCGTCTGCCGCTTCCGCTCCGCCTTCCGCAGCCGCGATCACAAAGCCTTCCTTCTCCGGGGGCGCCGAGTGGAAGATGCCTTCCGATGCGATGGATACCGACATCAGCACGAAGACGGTGCCGAGAAGGGCACCTACGCCCATGTTCACATAAGAGTTCATCCGCAGCTCCCCTGGGAGCCGGCGCGTCGCAGCCGGCCAGTCTTGAAATCGCGCGGAACCTATGTCTTTTGCTGCGTCGTTGCAACAGTGATTGTGCAGCTGTAGATGAGACGAATTGACACTTTTGCGCGCTTTTTGAAGGTCATGGCATGAAACTTCCGAATTCTGACGAAACGCTCGTGCTGATCCCGGCCCGGATGGCCTCGACACGCCTGCCCGGCAAACCGCTTGCCGATATCTGTGGCTTGCCGATGATCGTGCAGGTCGCCAATCGGGCGGCCGAGTCCGGCGCCGGCCGCGTGGTCGTGGCGGTCGACCACCAGGAGACGTTCGATGCGGTCGCCTCCGCCGGCTTCGAAGTCGTCATGACGAGGGTCGACCACCAGTCGGGCTCCGACCGTATCTATGAGGCGCTGTTGAAATGCGATCCGGAGCGGCGGGCACGGTTTATCATCAATGTCCAGGGCGATCTGCCGACGATCGACCCGGCGACGATCCGGGCCGCATTGAACCCGCTCGCCGATCCTTCGACCGACATCGCCACGCTGACCACCGAGATCGCGGACCCGGAGGAGAAGACAAACCCGAACGTCGTCAAGGTCGTGGGCTCGCCCATCGGCGGCAGCCGGTTGCGGGCGCTCTATTTCACCCGCGCCACCGCGCCCTATGGCGACGGGCCGCTGTATCACCACATCGGTCTCTACGCCTATCGCCGAAAGGCGCTGGAAACCTTCGTCTCGCTTCCGCCCTCGACGCTGGAAAGGCGTGAATCGCTCGAGCAGCTTCGCGCCCTGGAGGCGGGGCTTCGCATCGATGCCGAGATCGTTGACACCGTTCCGCTTGGTGTCGATACTCCGGCCGACCTCGAGAAGGCGCGCAAGCTGCTCGCGGCCGCGAGCGCGCTGATGGCCCGCTGATGGATTGACCCATGATACAGAAGAACAACAGGATCGCCTTCCAGGGGGATTTCGGCGCCAATTCCGACATGGCCTGCCGGGACATGTTTCCGCAGATGGAACCCCTGCCCTGCCAGACCTTCGAGGAAGCTTTTCTCGCCGTCGAGAACGGCGACGCCGATCTGGCGATGATCCCGATCGAGAACACGCTGGCCGGGCGCGTTGCCGACATCCATCACCTGCTGCCGGAGTCACGCCTTCATATCGTCGGCGAGTATTTCATGCCGATCCGCTTCCAGCTGATGGTCCTGCCGGGGGTCGTGAAGGACGAAATTCGCACAGTCCACAGCCACATCCACGCCCTCGGCCAGTGCCGCAGGATCGTGCGGCTGAACGGCTGGAAGCCGGTCATCGCGGGAGACACCGCCGGGGCGGCAAAGCTCGTCGCCGAAACGGGGGATCGCAGCATGGCGGCACTCGCCCCGCGCCTGGCCTCCGAGCTCTACGGGCTGGAGATCATCGCCGAGAACGTCGAGGATTCGGAGAGCAACGTCACCCGCTTCGTCGTGCTTGCCCGCGAGCCGAGCGTCCCTTCACGCGCTGCACCCGACGAGGTGATCGTCACCACCTTCGTCTTCAATGTCCGCAACATTCCGGCGGCGCTCTACAAGGCGCTCGGCGGCTTTGCCACCAATGGCATCAACATGACCAAGCTGGAGAGCTATCAGATCGCCGGCAAGTTCTACGCCACGCAGTTTTACGCCGACATCGAGGGCCACCCGGACGATGCGAACGTGCGCCGGGCCCTGGAAGAGCTGCGCTTCTTCTCCGAAAAGGTGCGCATTCTCGGCAGCTATCGCGCGCATCCGATGCGCCTCAGCCTGTAGTTACGCGAGGCGAAGTCAGCCCAGAATCGCCTCGGATCAGGCCGGCCAGTCGAGCCAGTCGCGCATCAGGCGGTGGGCGATGGCGCCTTTCGGCGGCGAGATCGTGGCGCCGGTGGCCGGATCGACGCTTGCGGTGCGGGCGAGCAGGTCCACGGTTTCGGCCCGCGTGAACCAGCGGCAGTCCTCCAGTTCCTGCTCGTCGCGATAGATCTCGAAGGATTTTGCCTCGGCATAGCATCCGATCATCAGCGAATGCGGCATCGGCCAGGGCTGCGAGGCGTGATAGCGCACCCGCCCGATCCGGATCCCCGACTCTTCCAGCGTCTCCCGGCGCACCGCGTGCTCGATCGTCTCGCCGGGCTCGACGAAGCCGGCCAGGCACGAGTACATGCCTTCAGGGAAATGGTGGGACCGGCCGAGCAGGCAGCGATCGCGTTCGAGATCGATCGCGAGCATGATGGCGACGGGGTCGGTGCGCGGAAAGGTCTGGTGGCCGCAGGCGGTGCAGACGCGGCGGTATCCGCCGATCTCCATGCGGCTGGCCGCGCCGCACCGGCCGCAAAAGCGATTGTTGCCGTTCCAGGTGAGCAGGCTGGAGGCCTGCGCGAACTGGCCGAGCAGGTCGTCATCCAGCATCTGCTGGCGATAGAGGGTGCGCCCGTCGGCCGCCTTCAACGGTTCGTGGAGCGCGTCGGCGTCGGCGCGGACGGGCACGGCGAGCCGCGGCTCCCCATTCTTGAGGTAGCCCAGCAAGACCGTCTCCTCGACGATCGGGTCCAACCCCGAAAGCTCGTACGGGGCGAAAAGCGGATCGATGATCTTTTCGTCGTGCTTGACGACCAGTTTGCCGCCGGCCAGCGCGAAGGCGTGCACGCCATCGGTCTCGAAGGCGCGGTCGACGCAATCCTCAGCCCGGTATTCCGAGCGCCGGTCCAGGCTGTTCTCGGCGAAGGCGACCATGGTGCTGGGTTCGGCGAACGGAATGTTTCGGTCGAAGATCGATGATCTCATGAGCCCAGGTGTTCCAGCAGCTTGGCGGTGAAGGCAGCCTTGTTGTCCGCGTCCCAGGCCTCTGCCGAGCCAAAGCCCCAGACGGGACCGGGCCAATTGGGGTCCCCCTCGTTGCGGGCGATGATATGAACGTGGAGCTGTCTGACGATATTGCCGAGCGCGCCGACATTGATCTTGGTCGCGCCGGTGGCGCGCTTCAGCGCATCGGCGACGAGATTGATTTCGAACGTCAGCATCGTCTGATCGAGCGGGGTGAGCTCGAAGATCTCGCAGACATCCACCCGCTGCGGCACCAGCACGAGCCAGGGCCAGCGCGCGTCATTCATCAGGCGCAGTTCGCAAAGCCCGATCTTCGTCAGCATCTCGCTGTCGCGCGCCAGCCGATCGTCCGCCTCGAATGCGTTCAATTTTCCGCTCCCGTCGTTCCGCCCCACTGCGAGTCATGACACGGGTTCGCCGTCCGCTCCAACAGTTTTTTGACGTCCCGGCTTGCATTCTGCTGCATTATTGCCGATATGGAAACCGGGAGGTTGGTGGTGGACGAGCCACTCGCCAACCGGGTCAGGTCCGGAAGGAAGCAGCCCTAACGAGCCCCGGCACGGGTCATCGTGCCAGCCTCCCACCTAACGTCCTGTCGGGACGCGATTTTCAAGCGATGCGGCAGGGGCGATGAGCGAAGACACTCCACTTCCGTCAGGTGAAAAGCCCGCCGCATACCGGGTTCTGGCGCGAAAGTATCGTCCCAAGGATTTTACGGACCTGATGGTCGGCCAGGAGCCGATGGTCCGCACGCTCACCAATGCCTTCGAGACCGGTCGCATTGCGCAGGCCTACATGCTGACGGGCGTGCGCGGGGTCGGCAAGACGACGACGGCGCGCATTCTCGCGCGCGCCCTCAACTACAAGACGGCCGAGATCGACCGCCCGACGATTGACCTGAAGGTTCTCGGCGAACACTGCCAGGCGATCATGGAGGGTCGGCACGTCGACGTGATCGAGATGGACGCCGCCTCTCACACCGGCATCGACGACATCCGCGAGATCATCGAGCAGGTGCGCTACCGCCCGGTTTCCGCCCGCTACAAGGTCTACATCATCGACGAAGTGCACATGCTCTCGACGCAGGCCTTCAACGGGCTTCTGAAGACGCTCGAAGAGCCGCCGGAGCATGTGAAGTTCATCTTCGCCACCACCGAGATCCGTAAAGTTCCGATTACGGTGCTGTCGCGCTGCCAGCGGTTCGACCTGCGCCGCATCGCAGCCACCGACCTCGTCGGGCTGTTTTCAACCATCCTTGAGAAGGAAGGCGTGCAGGCGGAGCCGGATGCGCTCGCCATGATCGCCCGTGCCGCCGAGGGCTCGGCCCGCGACGGGCTGTCGCTGCTCGACCAGGCGATCGCCCATGGTGCCGGCGTGGTGGAGGCAGCGGCCGTACGTTCGATGCTCGGCCTTGCCGATCGCGCCCGCATCGTCGACCTGTTCAGCCACATCGTGCGCGGCGACGTGGCCGCGGCCCTTGCCGAATTCGCCGCCCAGTACGAGGCGGGCGCCAGCCCGCCGGTGGTCCTGACCGACCTGGCGGATTTCACCCACCTGGTCACCCGTATGAAATACGTGCCCGACGCGGCGAACGACCAGTCGCTGAGCGAGATCGAGCGCGTGCGCGGTGCGGAACTGGCCCAGAGCGTCGCCGTCAGCGCCCTGTCGCGCATCTGGCAGATGCTGCTGAAGGGCATTCCGGAGACGGAAGCCTCGAGCCGGCCGGCCGGCGCTGCCGAGATGGTGCTGATCCGCCTCGCCCACGCCGCCCACTTGCCGTCACCGGAGGATGCCGCCCGCCGTCTTGCCGAGCTCGCGAACGGAGGTGGCGGTGGAAACGGGCAACGCGCACCCTCGGGTAACGGCTATACCGCTGCGCCGCAGGCATCGACGCAGCCGCTCGTTTCTGCTGTTGCGCGCCCCCCGGACCAGCCGGCCATGCGTGCCGGCAACGGGGGGGCGACCATGCTGCGGGCCGTGCCAGCCGGTGATCCGGTGCAGCAGATGGCGCCGGCGACCGAACAGCGTCCGGAACCCATTGAGGCCGCGCCTGCAGCGAAGGTCCCGGTCCGATCCCTCGAGGACATCGCCGAGCTTTGTACGAAAAATCGCGACATCCGCCTGCGGGCGCTGCTTCGCAACTTCGTCCGTCCAGTGAAATTCGATTCCGGCCGTGCGGAAATTGGCCTTGCCGACGACGCGCCGAAAGCGTTGGTCGGAGACCTGCAGCGGCGCCTGGAAGAATGGACCGGCATCCGCTGGATGGTGATCGTCTCCCGCGAAGCCGGTGGCCCGACGCTCGCCGAGGCCGAGGCCAGGGCGCAGGAGGAGCGGGTCGCCGATGCCCGCCAGGACCCGGATGTGGCCGCCATCCTGCAACGCTTCCCGGGCGCCAGGATCACCGACGTGCGCATCAAGGCGCCGCAGGGCGAAAGCGAGACGATCGAGGTGGCGGCTGCCGCCGAATCCGCCGAGGGCGATATCCTGCCCGGTGACGACATAGAGTTCTGACGGTCTTGAATTGGAAATACGGAAGGAGCGACCGATGCGCGACATCATGGGCATGATGGGCAAGGTCAAGGAAATGCAGGCCAAGATGGAGAAGATGCAGGAGGAGATCGCTGCGCTCTCCGTCGACGGCACCTCCGGTGGCGGTCTCGTCAAGGTCACGCTTGACGGCAAGGGCAACATGAAGGGGCTGAAGATCGACCCTTCCCTTTTCAAGGAGGACGATGTCGAGATTCTCGAGGATCTCATCGTTGCCGCCCACAAGGATGCCAAGGACAAGGCCGAGGCGCTGGCGGCCGAGAAGACCAAGGCGCTGACGGCCGGCCTGCCGATCCCGCCCGGCTTCAAGATGCCGTTCTGAGGCTCTTGGCGTGCCTCTTTGGAGGCGCGCCCCTCAAAGGCGCGCTGCCCTGTTGACGGTCGCTTCAGCACCAGCCTCGATATCTGCGCCCTCGGTGAACGATGCGAGGCCGAATGGCGCCGCGCCATCGCGCCTTTGGTCCACTGCTGCCAACTTTCATGAAAAAGACCAGCTTTCACGATTTCAGTTCCGCACTGATTTGCGATAGAAGCAGCCCATGGCAAAACGTGTCACCGGTCCGGAAATCGAAAAACTCATCCAGCTGCTCGCCAAGGTGCCGGGGCTCGGGCCGCGTTCGGCGCGGCGCGCGGCGCTTCACCTCGTCAAGAAGAAGGACCAACTGCTCGGGCCGCTCGCCGAGGCGATGGGTGAGGCGCATCGCAAGGTGCGCATCTGTTCCTGCTGCGGCAATGTCGACACGATCGATCCTTGCACGGTCTGCATCGATGAGCGCCGGGATCGGTCGGTGATCATCGTCGTCGAGGACGTCTCCGACCTTTGGGCGCTGGAGCGGGCCGGCGCGATGAACGCCGCCTACCACGTGCTCGGCGGCACGCTGTCGCCGCTCGACGGCGTCGGCCCCGACGATCTCAACATCCGCGGCCTGATCGACCGCGTCACCGCCGGCGGCATTCGCGAACTGATCATCGCGGTGAATGCGACCGTCGAGGGCCAGACGACCGCGCACTACATCACCGATCATCTGCAGGGGCTCGACGTGAAGATTACCCGGCTGGCGCATGGCGTGCCGGTTGGCGGCGAGCTCGACTATCTCGACGAGGGCACGCTGACTGCGGCCCTGCGCGCGCGGACGACGATTTGAGAGGGAACCGGATGAGAGCTGCGGACGTCAAGCCAGGAACCCTTGCGCGCATCGCCCGAGGGGCGCTTGCCCTTTGCGTGCTGCTGGCGCCGGTGACGGCCCATGCCGTCTCGAAGACCGATGTCGAAACGCAGTTCCAAGCCTGGCTGCAGACCGATCTTTGGCCCGAAGCCGCAAAGGCCGGCGTCTCGCAGAAGGCCTTCAAGGCGGCCTTCGACGGCGTGCAGCTGAACTGGCACCTCCCAGACCTCGTGCCGCCCGGCACCGCGCCGAAGAAGGCGCAGAAGCAGAGCCAGGCCGAGTTCTCCTCGCCAGGTGCCTATTTCTCCGAAAAGCGTTTGCAGGGGCTGGCGGCGAGCGGGCGTACGCTGGCGTCGACCCATGCGGCGACGTTGCGCAAGGTCGAGCGAGCCTATGGCGTGCCGGGCGAAATCATCCTGGCCATCTGGGGACGCGAATCCGGCTTCGGGCGCGCCGATATTCCGCATCCGGCGATCGAAGTGCTGGCGACCAAGGCCTTCATGTCGACGCGCAAGGACATGTTCCGCCGCGAACTGATTGCGGCGCTGCATATCATCGATGGCGGCGACCGCGCCCCGAACCAGCTCAAGGGCTCATGGGCCGGCGCCATGGGCCAGCCACAGTTCATGCCGACCAGCTATCTGAAATACGCTGTCGACTTCGACGGCGACGGCGTGCGCGACATCTGGAACTCGGTGCCCGACAGCCTCGCCTCGATTGCCAATTACTTGCGCCAGAAGGGCTGGGAGCCGGGCCGCGGCTGGGGCTACGAGGTGCGCATTCCCGAGCAGGTCTCCTGTGCGCAGGAGGGACCAGACCTTGCAAGGCCCATCGGAGAATGGGCATCCGCCGGCATAGAACGCATCTCGGGCAAGGGTTTTCCGAAGACGGAGGGCCGGGCTTCCGGCATGATGCTGGTGCCGGCCGGCCGGCACGGTCCGGAATTCATCGTCACGCCGAATTTCTATGTGATCAAGGAGTACAACAACTCCGATCTCTACGCGCTCTTCATCGGCAACCTTGCGGACCGCATCGCCTATGGCAACGGCCCGTTCCAGGAGGGCTGGGGCGACGTCGGCAAGATGATGCGCTCCGACGTGCTGGCCATGCAGAAGGCGCTGGTCGCCAAGGGCTACGACGTCGGCAAGGTCGATGGATTACCCGGCTACAAGACACGCCGGTCGCTTGGCGAGTGGCAGTCGAAATCCGGCCTGACGCCCACCTGCTATCCCGATGCCGGCCTGAAGGCCAGGCTGCGCTGACCTTCCGTCAGTGCATGTCGACCTGCTGCTTGTAGCGCTCGTATTCGGTCGGCAGAATCGTCTGCCGCTCGATCATCCGGTGCACGCGGGGCGGTTCCTTGCCGCGATGGAGCGCCCGCAGCCGGTCGCCGTTCTCCGCATCCGCCTGGGTGCGGCGCTGGTTGTGGCGGACATACTCGATCCAGGTCGGCACGTGGTAGGTCTCGGTCCAGATCGCCGGATTTTCGAGGTCGTGCATCAGCGCCCAGTGGCCTGCGCCGTCGCGGATGCGGATGCGCCGGCGCTCCGTCATCGCCGTCAGGAAGGCCGAAACGTCCTCTTGCGCAATCTCGTAGTCGATGAGAACCACGATGGGGCCGCTGCGGGGCTTGAGGTCGAGCGGCAGTTGCGGCTCGCTGAAGCGGTTCAGCGGGTCGAGGTTGAGGGACTCGAACTGCGGCAGGCCGTAACGCAACCCCAGCGCGGCGCCGGCCACCATTGCGACGGCCGCCCAGAGCAGCGCGTTCGATGCCCCCCGGCCGTCGGCGATCACACCCCAGAGCCAGCTCCCTCCGGCTATGCCGCCGAAGGTCATCGTCTGATAGAGGGACAGCGCCCGCGCGACCACCCAGCGCGGCGTCGAAAGCTGGACCGTCGTGTTGAACAGCGAAAGCGCCAGCACCCAGCAGGCGCCGGCGACGAAGAGCGCGGGGCCGGTTACCATGGAATTGTTGCTGAAGGCCGTGACGACGGCGCTGAGCGCAAATCCGCTGAAAGCCATACGCACGATCGCCTCGCTGGAGAGCGTTTCGCGCATGCGCGCGCTCGCCAGCGCTCCGCCGATGGCGCCGACGCCGAAGCAGCCGAGCAGGATGCCGTAGGTCAGCGGGCCGCCCATCACCAGGTCGCGCGCGACGAGCGGCAGCAGCGCAAGGATGGCGCTGGTGGAAAGGCCGAAGGCGAAGCTGCGCAACAGCACCTTGCCGATGTTCGGAGACATCGACACGTAGCGCAAACCGGCGGAAATCGCCCGGCCGAACGGCTCGCGGGGCAGCGGGCTCTCCGGCAGCGCCGGCTTCCAGCGCAGTAGCGCGAAGATCAGCGCGAAATAGCTGAACGCATTGGCGGCGAACGCGCCTGCGGCGCCTGCCGCGGCCACGATCGCACCACCGACGGCGGGGCCGACGCTGCGGGTGATGTTGAATCCCATCGAGTTCAACGCCACCGCGGCCGGCAGATCCTCGCGCGGCACCATGTCGCCGACCGAGGCCTGCCAGGCCGGATTGTTCAATGCCGTGCCGCAGCCGATCAGGAAGGTGAACCCGAGAAGCATCCAGGGTGTGATCAGCCCGTACCAAGCCACCAGGGTCAGCGTGATCGACACCGCAAGCATGAAGACCTGGGCGGTGAGCATGATGCGGCGGCGATCGAAGCTGTCGGCCAGTGCGCCGGATGCGAGCGAAAACAGCATGATCGGCAGCGCGGTCGAGGCCTGCACCAGTGCGACCATGTTCGCCGAACTGGAAATCGACGCCATCATCCAGGCGGCGCCCACCGATTGGACCAGGCCACCGAAATTGGAAATGAGGCTTGCCGCCCAGATGCGGCGGAAGGTGTCGTGCCTGAAGGGTGCAAGGGGGGAAATGCGATCGGGCACCGTTCAGTCTCACCTCTCATGAATTTTGGCTCGCCGATCAAGATAGCGACGTGGAGCGTGGCCGCAAGGAAAACCCGTCGTCGAGATCCAAAGGAACGGCCGGGCGGCGAACCGCCCGGCTCGCTTCACGCGATCAGGTGAGAGCCGCTGAAAGTTCGGCCAGAATGCGGGTCCAGCCGCTCTCGTGGGCGCTGCGTGCGTCTTCGCTGGCAAATTTGACCTGACGGAGCGTGATCTCCGTTGCGCCGCCGTCTATTGCCCTCAGATCGATCGTCACAACGCTGTCATCGAGCGAATGCGGGGATTCCCAGGTGAAGGCGAGGCGTGAATACGGATCGATCTCGAGATAGGTTCCGGCGTGCGGGATCTCTTTTCCGTCGACCGCCATCAGGATGGAGAACCGGCCGCCCTTGACCGGATCGGTGTGGACCTTCGGGACCTCCATTCCATCACAGCCGCGCATGAACTTCGCCAGCATTTGCGGCGACAGCCATGCATTGAACACCTTTTCACGCGGGGCGGCGATCGTGCGGTTTACGGTCAGTTCGAGGTCCCTGGTCATTTCGAGTTGGCTCATGGTCCTTCTCCTCGGAAGCGAGCAGTTGATCGAGCGCCGACAGGCGCAGTTCCCATATCGACTTCAGTTGCCCGAACCATCGTTGCGTATGTTTCAATGGATCGAGTTCCGCTGCAATGAAATGCTCGCGGCCCAAAGTCCGGCGAGTGACCAGTCCCGCCTCCTCGAGCACCTTGATGTGCTTCGACACCGAGTTCAGGGACATGTCGAAATGGGCGGCAAGGCCTGTCACTCTCAGGGGCCCCTCCTGCACGAGAAGCGTGAGAATCCGCCGCCGGGTGGTGTCACCCGCGGCCTTCAAAATGCGTGACAGGATCTCATCTTCCATTTGTTCACCCATAGGGTTGAATATTCTCTTTCGCTGCATTAGTCAACCATATGGGTGAACAAAATGCCAGGAGCACCCTTGCGCGCCCCGCCTTTCGACCAGCAATCCGACGAAAGCTTGCAATTCACCGCCGGGCAGCGTATATAGCCGTCAAATTCTTGATCGGTTTGATGAGGAGTGGGCCCGCGAGGACCCGCTCTTTTTTATTGGCCCGGTCGAGCGCATGATGAACGATGCTCCGGAGCGTTGCTCGCCCGTCGAACGGCGATGGCGCAGCCCGAGGCCTCAGAGCCGGATCGCGGACCTCGAGGGAGGGACGCGAGCGGCAAGGGACGCGACAATGACGGAACAACAGAACGAACCGCGGCTGATCGTCGAGACAGGCCTCGACCGGCGCGTGGCCGACATCATCGAGCCGACGATCGAGCAACTCGGCTACCGGCTGGTGCGGGTCCGCCTGTCGGCGCAGCACGGCCTGACGTTGCAGATCATGTGCGAGCGCGGCGACGGGACCATGACGGTCGAGGATTGCGAAGCCGTCTCCATGGCCGTCTCGCCGCTGCTCGACGTTGAGGATCCGATCGACAAGGCGTATCATCTGGAAGTGTCGTCGCCGGGTATCGATCGCCCGATGGTCCGAAAGTCGGACTTTTCCCGCTGGCTTGGGCATCTCGTCAAATGCGAGACGTCGATTCTGATCGACAGCCGCAAGCGCTTCCGAGGCAAGATCGTCGCCGCCGATGCCGAGGGGTTCACGATCGAGCGCGATCAGCCGGCCTACGGCGAAGAGCCGAGCGTCACGATCCCGTTTTCGGCGCTGGCGGAGGCGAAGCTGATCCTGACCGACGACCTGATCCGCGACGCCTTGCGCGCCGACAAGCTGGCCAAGGCGGAAGCTGCAAACCAGAACGACGCGGACGAATAGTTTTTGAGTGCGTTGCGTCCGCCGGGCGTGGCCCCGGGCGGGGCGCGATGGAGAAGACGGAACCCGGGGGCGGCAGGCCGCTCCCCACCGCCGGAGGCAGGGCCCCGGCAGCAAACGGAGACTTGAGACAATGGCAGTCAGTGCTAACCGGCTCGAACTTCTGCAGATCGCGGATGCCGTGGCCCGCGAAAAGGTCATCGATCGCGAAATCGTTCTGGCGGCGATGGCCGACGCGATCCAGAAGGCGGCACGCTCGCGCTACGGCTCGGAATCCAATATCCGTGCCGACATCAACTCCAAGACCGGCGAGATCCGCCTCCAGCGTCTTCTCGAAGTCGTCGAGCACGCCGAGGACTACTCTACGCAGATCCCGCTGGAACTGGCCCGCGACCGCAATCCGGACGCCAAGATCGGCGACTTCATCGCCGATCCGCTGCCGCCGATGGATTTCGGCCGCATCGCCGCCCAGTCGGCCAAGCAGGTGATCGTGCAGAAGGTGCGCGAGGCCGAGCGCGACCGCCAGTACGACGAGTACAAGGATCGCGTCGGCGAAATCGTCAACGGCACCGTCAAGCGCGTCGAATACGGCAACGTCATCGTCGACCTCGGTCGTGGCGAAGGCATCATCCGCCGCGACGAGATGATCCCGCGCGAGAACATGCGCTATGGCGACCGCGTGCGCGCCTTCGTCTACGACGTGCGCCGCGAGCAGCGCGGCCCGCAGATCTTCCTGTCGCGCACCCATCCGCAGTTCATGGTCAAGCTCTTCACGATGGAAGTGCCAGAAATCTACGACGGCATCATCCAGATCAAGTCGGTCGCCCGCGATCCCGGCTCGCGCGCCAAGATCGCCGTGATCTCGAACGACAGCTCGATCGATCCGGTCGGCGCCTGCGTCGGTATGCGCGGCTCGCGCGTCCAGGCCGTCGTCGGCGAGCTCCAGGGCGAAAAGATCGACATCATTCCATGGTCGCAGGACCCGGCCTCGTTCATCGTCAACGCGCTGCAGCCGGCGGAAGTCGCCAAGGTCGTTCTCGACGAGGACGCCGAGCGCATCGAAGTGGTCGTTCCCGACGAGCAGCTCTCGCTGGCGATCGGCCGCCGCGGCCAGAACGTCCGCCTCGCCTCGCAGTTGACCGGCTGGGATATCGATATCCTGACGGAGGCCGAAGAATCCGAACGCCGCCAGAAGGAATTCAACGAACGCACCAACCTGTTCATGGATGCCCTCGACGTCGACGAAATGGTCGGTCAGGTGCTCGCCTCCGAAGGCTTCGCTGCCGTCGACGAGCTTGCCTATGTCGACCTCGACGAGATCGCTTCCATCGACGGCTTCGACGAGGACACGGCGACGGAAATCCAGACGCGCGCTCGTGAATATCTCGACCGCATCGAGGCCGAGGCCGACGCCAAGCGCACGGAACTCGGTGTTTCCGACGAACTGCGCCAGATCGACGGCATGACCTCGCAGATGATGGTCGCGCTCGGCGAGGACGGCATCAAGACGATCGAGGACTTTGCCGGCTGCGCCGCCGACGATCTCGTCGGCTGGTCGGAGCGCAAGGACGGGGAAACCAAGAAGTACGAGGGCCTGTTCTCGAAGTTCGAGATTTCGCGCGCCGAGGCTGAGGCCATGATCGTACAGGCGCGCCTTGCGGCCGGCTGGATCACCCAGGAAGAGCTCGCCAGCGAGGACGCCCCCGTTGAGGTGGTGGAAGGTGCGGAGCAGGACGCCTGACCGGCGTCCCCTCCCGACGGAAGCAGCAGCTGGAGATGCCGTTGCCCGAGAAAAGAAGGAAGGACGACGGCGAGAACGGCCGGATGTGCATCGTGACCCGCGAGAGCGGCGATCCCGACATGCTGATCCGCTTCGTCGCCGGTCCGGACGGCAATGTGGTTGCCGATCTGAAGCGGCAGCTTCCGGGACGCGGGTGCTGGGTGAAGGCTGAACGGGCGCTGATCGACAAGGCAGTGGCCAAAAAGCTCTTCGGCCGCGCGCTCAAGGCGGACGTCAAGGCCTCTGCCGATCTCGGCGCCGAGGTTGAACGCCTCCTTCTGGGCCAGCTTGCGGGCATGATGAACATGGCTCGCAAGGCCGGACAGTTCATCACCGGCGGAATGAACGTCGACAAGGCGGTGCGCGCCGGCGCGGCGCTGGCGGTGTTCCACGCCGCCGATGCGGCCGCCGATGGCGTCCGCAAGATCGACCAGGCGCGGCGGGCCTACATGTTCGCTGCGGACGAGGAAACGGAAGTCCCTTCGTTCCGCTTCGTCACCGAGGTCGAAATGGAGGCGCTTTTGGGCCAGAATGCTTTTATCCATGCCGCGGCGCTTGCAGGGCAGGCGGGTGAGGGTGTAGTGAAGCGCGCAATCATGCTCGAAAGGTACCGTGGCAATGGCTCGGTTCGAGCGCAAGGCGACGCTCGCCAGCCACAGCAATGACGCGGGTGACCGGCCGAAACCGGCATCTATCGCGTGACACGAATTGAACGACAGGGTCTGGTGATACGCATCCGCCCCTGATCTAACGGAACGGAAACGGAATGACGGACAACAAAGACGACAAGACGATCAGCGTAGCGGGCAAGAAGACGCTGACCCTGAAGCCCTCGGGGGTTCAGCAGGGTACCGTGCGTCAGGACATGGGCCGTGGCCGCACGAAGGCCGTCGTGGTCGAGACCCGCAAGCGGCGTCCGTCGCGGCCGGAGGACGAGCGCCCGCCTGTCCATACGCCGGCGCCGTCGCCGCGTGTCGCCGAGCAGCCCGTTCGCCACCAGCCGGCTCCGCCGCCGCGCCAGGAACAGCAGCGCCCGCGCGTGGGCGTCGTGCTGAACCAGCTTTCGCCGGAAGAGATCGAGGCCCGCCGCAAGGCGCTTGCCGAAGCCCAGGTGCGCGAGGTTGAAGACGCACGCCGCCGCGCCGAGGAAGAGGCGCGCCGCAAGGTCTTGGAGGAGGCCGCCCGTATCGAGCGCGAGAAGGAAGAGGCCGAGCGCCGTGCCGCCGCCGAAGCCGCTGCTGCCGAAGAGCCGGCTGCCGTGGAACCGGCTGCGACCCCGGCCGCCGCTGCCCCGCGTCCGGCGGCTGGTCGTCCGGCCATGCCGGTACCGGCGTCTCCGTCCCCTGCTGTTGTCACTCGCGGTCGCAAGGCCGAGGCGGATGAGGAAGAAGCGCGCGTTTCCCGCGGTCCAAGCGGTCCCGCACGCGGCAAAGTCACCCGTCCCGAGCCGGCCAAGGTTCCAGCCCGTCCGAAGGGCGACGAAGGTCGCCGCCAGGGCAAGCTGACGTTGACGGCGGTATCGACCGACGAGGACGGCACGCCGCGCGGCCGTTCGCTTGCCGCGATCCGCCGCCGCCAGGAGAAGTTCAAGCGCTCCATGATGCAGGAGACCCGCGAGAAGATCTCGCGCGAAGTCGTCCTGCCGGAAACCATCACGATTCAGGAGCTGTCGCAGCGCATGTCCGAACGCGCCGTCGACGTCATCAAGTACCTGATGAAGGAAGGCCAGATGATGAAGCCGGGCGACCTGATCGACGCCGACCTGGCCGAACTCATCGCCGGCGAATTCGGCCACACCGTCAAGCGCGTATCGGAGTCGGACGTCGAAGAGGGCATCTTCAACGTTTCCGACGACGAGGCGGAACTGGTGTCGCGCCCGCCGATCGTCACCATCATGGGACACGTCGACCACGGCAAGACCTCGCTGCTCGACGCCATTCGCCATGCGAACGTGGTGGCCGGCGAAGCGGGGGGCATCACCCAGCACATCGGCGCCTACCAGGTCGAACAGGACGGCAACAAGATCACCTTCATCGACACCCCGGGCCACGCCGCGTTCACGGCGATGCGCGCCCGCGGTGCGCAGGCGACCGACATCGCCATCCTCGTCGTCGCAGCCGACGATAGCGTCATGCCGCAGACGGTCGAGTCCATCAACCACGCCAAGGCAGCCGGCGTGCCGATCATCGTGGCGATCAACAAGATCGACAAGCCGACGGCCGACCCGCAGAAGGTGCGCACGCAACTCCTGCAGCACGAGGTCTTCGTCGAGACCATGGGCGGTGAAGTGCTCGACGTCGAGGTGTCGGCGAAGAACGGCACCAATCTGGACAAGCTCCTCGAGGCGGTTCTGCTGCAAGCCGAGATCCTCGATCTCAAGGCCAATCCGAACCGGACCGCCGAAGGTGTGGTCGTCGAGGCCGAACTGGACCGCGGCCGCGGCGCCGTCGCAACCGTGCTCGTCCAGAAGGGCACGCTGACGCCGGGCCAGATCATCGTCGCCGGCGACCAGTGGGGTCGCGTTCGCGCCCTCGTCAACGACAAGGGCGAGCATGTGAAGTCTGCCGGTCCCTCGACGCCGGTCGAAATTCTCGGCCTTTCTGGGACGCCGGCCGCCGGCGACAAGTTCGCCGTCGTCGAGAGCGAAAGCCGTGCCCGCGAAATCTCCGAATACCGCCAGCGTCTCGCCCGCGAGAAGCAGGTCGCGCGCCAGTCGGGTTCGCGCGGCTCGCTGGAGCAGATGATGAGCCAATTGCAATCATCCGGCCTGAAGGAGTTCCCGCTCGTCATCAAGGGTGACGTGCAGGGCTCGATCGAAGCCATCGCCGGCTCCCTCGAAAAGCTCGGCACCGACGAGGTGCGCGCCCGTATCGTTCATTCGGGCGCGGGCGGCATCACCGAGTCGGACATTTCGCTCGCCGAAGCGTCGAACGCCGCCATCATCGGCTTCAACGTCCGCGCCAACGCGCAGGCGCGCAGCCTTGCCGAGCGTCAGGGCATCGAGATCCGCTACTATAACATCATCTACGACCTGATGGATGACGTGAAGGCGGCGATGTCGGGCCTGCTGTCGCCGGAGCGCCGCGAGACCTTCCTTGGCAATGCCGAGATCCTGGAGGTGTTCAACATCACCAAGGTCGGCAAGGTCGCCGGCTGCCGCGTCACCGAAGGCAAGGTCGAGCGCGGTGCGGGCGTCCGCCTGGTGCGCGACAACGTCGTCATCCACGAGGGCAAGCTGAAGACGCTCAAGCGCTTCAAGGACGAGGTGTCGGAAGTGCAGTCCGGTCAGGAGTGCGGCATGGCCTTCGAGAACTACGAGGACATCCGCCCCGGCGACACGATCGAGTGCTTCCGCGTGGAGCACATCACGCGCACGCTGTAAGGGCTCGTCCACTCAGCTATCATGCGAGCGCCGGAGATTTCGGCGCTCGCATTTTTTTGAAGGTAACGACAATGACCAGAGCAACTTCCTCCGCCCCCTCGCAGCGCATGCTGCGCGTCGGCGAACAGGTGCGGGCCGCGATCACGCAGGTCCTGCAGCGCGGCGAAGTGCGCGATCCGCTGATCGAGAAGACGGTGATCTCCATATCCGAGGTGCGCATGTCGCCCGACCTGAAGCACGCGACGGCGTATGTCACCCCGCTGGGCGTGCCGGACCATGCGGCCATCATCGAGGCGCTGAACAGGCACGCAAAATTCATCCGCGGCAGGCTCGGGCCGCAGCTCAGGCAGATGAAGTACATGCCGGACGTGCGCTTTCGCGACGATACGAGCTTCGACAACTACCAGAAGATCGACGAGCTGCTGCGCTCGCCCGAGGTCGCGCGCGATCTCGACGACACCGACGAACAATAACGAAGAAGCAATGTCCAAACCACGTAAACCCAAGGGCCGCCCGATCTCGGGCTGGCTGATCCTCGACAAGCCGTTCGACTTCGGCTCGACCGAAGCCGTCTCCAAGATCAAGTGGCTGTTCAAGGCGCAGAAGGCCGGCCACGCCGGGACACTCGATCCGCTGGCCTCCGGCATGCTGCCGATAGCGCTCGGAGATGCCACGAAGACCGTCCCCTATGTCATGGACGGCCGCAAGATCTACGAGTTTACCGTGACCTGGGGCGAGGAGCGCGCGACGGACGATCTCGAAGGCGAGGTGACGCACTCTTCGGGCGTGCGCCCTGCCGAAGAGGCCATCAAGGCGCTCCTGCCGCGCTATACCGGCGTCATCCAGCAGGTCCCGCCGCAATTCTCGGCGATCAAGATCGACGGTGCGCGCGCTTATGACATCGCCCGCGATGGCGAAACCGTCGAGATCCCCTCGCGGGAGGTAGAGATCCACCGCCTGACGCTTCTCGGCTGTCCGGACGCAAACACGGCGCGGTTTGAGGTCGAGTGCGGCAAGGGCACCTATGTGCGCGCGCTTGCCCGCGATTTCGGCCGCGATCTGGGCTGCTACGGGCATATCTCCGAGCTGCGCCGCACCTATGTCGCGCCGTTTGGCGAGGAGGACATGGTGCCGCTGGCCGAGTTGACCGCGCTTGAAGCGATCGAGGACGAGGCCGAGCGGCTTGCCGCGCTGGACGAATTCCTGATCGATACCAGCGAGGCGCTGTCGAACCTGCCGCAGATCGTCGTCAATGACGACCAGGCGCATCGGTTGCGCATGGGCAATCCGATCATCCTGCGGGGCCGCGACGCACCGGTTTCCGCCGACGAGGCCTATGCGACCGCCCGCGGCAAACTGGTTGCGATCGGCGAGGTCGGCGGCGGCGAGTTCCGCCCGAAGCGGGTGTTCAGCTAGACCAAGACGATGCGCGCGGCCGGGCCGCGCGCAGGCCGTGGCGGATCAGGCCAGTCCTTCGGCCTTCAAGGTCGCCTGAACCGACGGGCGTGCCGCAATCCGCTCGACGTAAGCCGTGAGATTAGGCCAGGCGGCAAGCGAGATGCCGGTGACGTTTGCCCAGTTGGTTACGACGAACGCATAGGCATCGGCGACGGTGAAGGCCGAGCCCGTCAAATAGGCCCGGCCGTCCGCCAGGCACGATTCCAGCCAGGCGAATTTCTTGCCGACCATTTCGCGTGCGGCGTCCTTTTCCGCATCCGTCTTGCCAGGGTGAAAGAGGGGGCTGAACGCCTTGTGCAGCTCCGATCCGACAAAGCTCAGCATTTCGTTTACGCGCGCGCGGGCCAACGTCCCGGCCGGCGGCGCAAGGTCCGTCGCGCCATTGGAATCCGCAATGTACTGAAGGATTGCCGGACCTTCGGTGAGGATTTCGCCATCTCCGAGCTCAAGGGCGGGCACCGCCCCCTTGGGATTGATCGCCCAGTAGTTCCGGCCGCTTTCCATGACCTTGGTCTTGGTGCTGACCTTTTCGACCTCGAAAGGCTTTCCAACCTCGTGCAGGATCACATGGGAGGCCATCGAGCAGGCGCCGGGCGAATAGTAGAGCTTCACGTGGATTTCCTTTCTGGAAAGTTATCTGCAACGACGCCGGAAATACTCTGCTGGCGCTCACTTGCAAACACGACATTTGATCGCTGGGTCCGCCCGCGTGTTCCTGACCAAATGTGGCGGCTTGATTTTCGTCAATCCGGAAGGCTGAATGGCGCAGCAGGCACCTCGATGCCAGTCAAGCAGTTGCGACGAGCACACGTGGAGCAGGCCCCTGTGACGATGAGCAAAGGCGGAAGACCGACAGCACCAAGCCACCCCATCGGCCGGGACTGGCGCGAACGGATGCGCCGCCCGGTTGCCTTCTATCTGGTCTGCCTCATTCTCGTGGTCGTCCTGCCCTCGTTTATGTACGCCACGATCGTCCTCAATAGGACGAACGAGGCCCAGGAGCGCGCGGTTGAATTGCTTTTGGAAGCCTCGACCGAGTCGGTGAACAGGGTGCTCGATCGGGAGGTGTCGGCAATGCTGTCGATGCTGTCCTTTTTCGCGACCTCGGTTCATCTGCAAAATCACGACTACCGCAGCCTGCAGGTGCAGGCGGACAAGGCGCTGGCGGGCATCAATGCCCATCTGCTCGTGATCGGTCCGGACTATCGGCTGCGACTGAACTCGCGAGTGCCCTATGGCACAGACCTGGGTGAGACAGCGGATCGGACGACGGCGGAAAAGGCGTTTGAGACCGGCAGGCCCGCCGTATCCGGGCTGTTCTTTGGACGAACCGCACAAAAATGGGTCTTCAATGTCCATTTTCCCGTCCGCCTCAATTCCGGCGAGCGGATGTTGCTGACGCTGACGCAAGATGCAGAGAATCTCATCAAGGTCGTGAACCCGGACATTCTTTCTCCTGAGTGGAATGCAGCCGTGCTGGATGATGCGGGCAAGGTCATCGTGTCGACCGACCCAATGATCAAGACCGGCGATCGCTTCTTCCTTCAGGTTGTCCCCGCCTTGCGGATCGGTCTTGGCAGTGCGCGCCATCAGGACGTCGACTATCAGGTCGTGACGGACTTTTCGCCCCTGACCGGCTGGAAAATCGTGGCCTGGGCGAAGGCGTCGGACGTTCGGGCGACGTCGATGTCGTCGCTCCTGTGGTTGACTGCCGGCGGGGCGGTCATCGCCATTCTGGCAACGGCGGGCGCCGTTTTGATCGCACGCGTCCTTTCGCGGGACGTTCGCATGCTTGCGCATGACGCCGAGCGGCTCGGGCTGGGCGAAAGCGTGCCGCCGCGGCGCCACGTTATCGCGGAGCTGGACACGGTATCCAAGGCACTGTCGGAGGCAGCGGAGGCGCGCACACGGGCCGAGAGCGAGATACGGTTTCTCATGCGCGAGGTGGCACACCGCTCGAAGAACCAGCTGACCGTCATCCAGGCAATGTTGAACCAGTCCGTGAGCGCGCGCGGATCGGCCACGGATTTCGTCGACGCCTTCCGCAAGCGGCTCGCCGGGCTTGCACGATCGACCGAACTGATGATCACAAACGCCACGCTTGGCGTCGATCTCGCCGAGCTTGCCGATAACCAGCTGAAACCCTTTCTGCCCATCGAGCCCGGACGGGTGCGGGTGTCCGGACCGCCGGTGCGGCTTGACAGCCAGGCTTCGCAGACCCTTGGCATGGCCCTTCATGAACTTGCGACCAACGCGGCCAAGCACGGCGCATTCGCCAATGACCGCGGCATCGTCGCATTGTCCTGGGCACTGGAGGGGGACCGGCTGAGCCTTGTCTGGCGCGAAAGCTGTGCGGATTTCGAACCGGACCTGGCCGAGACGCAGCCGAAGGGATTCGGAAGCGTCGTCCTGGAACGCATGCTCGGCATTGCCATGGGTGCGGAGATGGAACGGCGAATGCACGCGGACGGCATAGAATGGCGGTTCTCGATCCCGTTGTCGAAGCTCAAGGAGGAGCAAGGCGAGGCGGCGGCTGAGGGGGGCGGCTGAAGGCGGCATGCGGCGAAAGCCGGCGCGCTGGCAGCCTGCTCGACGCCCCTTCCATTTCGGTGTCGAATGGTTTATAGGCAGCGCCAGCATGCGGGCACGTTTCCGCCTGCCTTAATGGCCGTCGCTGGACGACATCCCGGCGATTGGCGACCCAAAGTCCTCCATTTCAAGAAAGGATCACCGATGTCGATCACTGCTGAGCGCAAGGCTGCGCTGATCAAGGAATACGCAACCGTCGAAGGCGACACCGGTTCCCCGGAAGTTCAGGTTGCCATCCTGACCGAGCGCATCAACAACCTGACGGAACACTTCAAGGGCCACAAGAAGGACAACCACTCCCGTCGTGGCCTCTTGACGATGGTTTCGAGCCGCCGCTCGCTTCTTGACTACCTCAAGAAGAAGGATGAAGCCCGCTACAGCAAGCTGATTGCTGCTTTGGGCATCCGCCGCTAAAGGTTTTCTGGCGGGCGTTCCGCAAGGGGCGCCCGCCAGTCGTATTTGCGGAAGGTTTCCGCTGCTGTTCCGCTGGTCGGAACGAGACACCTCCAGCAGGCCGGATGGGCCGACCTGCGGAACCAACCGATGACCTGTCATGGGGCAGGATTGCAGGATGCTTCAGGCGCTCGCCTGGGTCCGGCGGCGACACGCGGCCGAACCGGACGGTGGGCAAGCCATAGACAGGAAGCCTCCCGTTGTCTTGCCCATGATGCGTCACGAATGCGGATAGAACCACCTGCGCCGGCAAGGCGGCGGTGCGTATCTCCGCAACACGTAAGGACAAGACATGTTCGATACCCACACGGTCGAAATCGAATGGGCGGGCCGTCCGCTCAAACTCGAAACCGGCAAGATCGCCCGTCAGGCTGACGGCGCCGTTCTCGCCACCTATGGCGAGACCGTCGTTCTCGCCACCGTCGTCTCGGCCAAGGCGCCCAAGCCCGGCCAGGACTTCTTCCCGCTCACCGTCAACTACCAGGAAAAGACCTATGCCGCCGGCAAGATCCCGGGCGGCTATTTCAAGCGCGAAGGCCGTCCGAGCGAGAACGAAACCCTCGTCTCCCGCCTGATCGACCGCCCGATTCGCCCGCTTTTCCCGGAAGGCTACAAGAACGACACCCAGGTGATCGTCACGGTCATGCAGCATGACCTGGAAAACAACCCGGACGTCGTTTCGATGGTTGCCGCTTCCGCCGCACTGACCCTGTCCGGCATCCCGTTCATGGGCCCGATCGGCGGCGCACGCGTCGGCTATATCAACGGCGAGTACGTTCTCAACCCGCATCTCGACGAGATGGACGAGTCGACGCTCGACCTCGTCGTTGCCGGCACGCAGGACGCGGTCCTGATGGTCGAATCCGAAGCCAAGGAGCTTCCGGAAGACATCATGCTCGGCGCCGTCATCTTCGGCCAGAAGGGCTTTCAGCCGGTCATCGACGCCATCATCAAGCTCGCCGAAGTGGCCGCCAAGGAGCCGCGTGAGTTCGAGCCGGAAGACTATTCCGCGCTCGAGACCGCCATGCTCGCGATCGCGGAGACCGAGCTGCGCGACGCCTACAAGATCACCGAGAAGGCCGCCCGCTACGCCGCCGTCGACGCGGTCAAGGCAAAGGTGAAGGCGCATTTCCTTCCCGAGGGCGTCGAGAACCCGGAATACACCGCCGAAGAAATCGGCGCGGTGTTCAAGCACCTGCAGGCCAAAATCGTTCGCTGGAACATCCTTGACACCAAGAGCCGCATTGACGGTCGTGATCTCGTCACCGTCCGTCCGATCGTCGCCGAAGTCGGCCTGCTGCCACGCACGCACGGCTCGGCCCTCTTCACCCGGGGCGAAACCCAGGCGATCGTCGTTGCCACGCTCGGCACCGGTGAAGACGAGCAGTACGTCGATTCCTTGACCGGCATGTACAAGGAAAACTTCATGCTGCACTACAACTTCCCGCCCTTCTCGGTCGGCGAGACGGGCCGCATGGGTTCTCCGGGCCGCCGCGAGATCGGCCACGGCAAGCTCGCCTGGCGCGCCGTCCATCCGATGCTGCCGACCGCCGAGCAGTTCCCCTACACGCTGCGCGTCGTCTCCGAGATCACCGAATCGAACGGCTCGTCGTCGATGGCGACCGTCTGCGGCACCTCGCTGGCGCTGATGGATGCCGGCGTGCCCCTGGCGAAGCCGGTCGCGGGCATCGCCATGGGCCTGATCAAGGAAGACGAGCGCTTCGCCGTGTTGTCCGACATCCTGGGCGACGAGGACCACCTCGGCGACATGGACTTCAAGGTGGCGGGCACCGACGCCGGCATCACCTCGCTGCAGATGGACATCAAGATCGCCGGCATCACCGAAGAGATCATGAACGTCGCGCTGAACCAGGCCAAGGAAGGTCGCCTGCACATCCTCGGCGAAATGTCCAAGGCGATCACCGAGAGCCGCTCGGAACTCGGAGAGTTCGCCCCGCGCATCGAGGTGATGAACATCCCGGTCGACAAGATCCGCGAAGTCATCGGCTCGGGCGGCAAGGTCATCCGCGAGATCGTCGAGAAGACCGGCGCCAAGGTCAACATCGAGGACGACGGCACCGTCAAGATCGCCTCGGCCTCGGCCAAGGAGATCGAAGCCGCCCGCAAGTGGATCCACTCGATCGTCGCCGAACCGGAAGTTGGCCAGGTCTACGAAGGCACGGTCGTCAAGACCGCCGATTTCGGCGCCTTCGTCAACTTCTTCGGCCCGCGTGATGGGCTCGTTCACATCTCGCAGCTCTCCTCCGAGCGCGTCGCCAAGACCACCGATGTCGTCAAGGAAGGCGACAAGGTCTATGTCAAGCTCATGGGCTTCGACGAGCGCGGCAAGGTTCGCCTCTCCATGAAGGTCGTCGACCAGGCGACCGGCAAGGAAACTGCCGAGAAGAAGAACGACGGCGGCGAGGCTGCCGAGTAAAATCGTCAAGATTGACTGCGGGGGCGCGGAGCGGCATGTTCCGCGCCCCTTTTTCATTGAAGAAGCGGGCGATCCGCACATTCCGTCCTGAAAGCCTAATCCATGAGCCGCGACGCGCTTAAAACCCTGTTCCATCCCTTTGCCGCAGGCCTGGTCGACATGCCGGCCGAGGGCCAGCGCTATCTCTTCCTTGGCGCCGAGGCCGGCCAGCGCCCGCCGGAGGGGTTTGCGGCGGAGATCGACGCTGTGCAGCCCCTGCGGCCGCTGTTTCGCGCCCTCGAGGCGGCGCGCGCGAAGGTGACGCCGACTGCCGAGGGCGAGGACTATGACGGCGCGCTCGTGCTCTGCGGCAAGCACAAGGGCGAAAACGAGAACCGCATCGCCGACGCCTTGCGGCGCGTGCGCGTCGGTGGGCTGATCGTCATCGCCGGCGGCAAGGAAGACGGCATCCAGTCGCTGCGCAAGCGCCTGGATCGCTTTGCATTCGGCGGCGATCACGCCCCGAAGTATCACGGCGTCGCGTTCTGGTTTACCCGTCCCGCCGATGTCAGCGAGGCAGAAACGGCGCTGACTGCGCGGTCCGTCCGCGTAGAAGACCGCTTCACCGCCGCGCCCGGCATGTTCTCCCACGATCGCGTCGACGAAGGCTCCGAACTGCTGGCAAGCCGCATTCCGGCCGACTTTCGCGGCCATGCCGCCGATTTCGGCGCTGGCTGGGGCTACCTCTCCGTGCTGCTTTCCGAGCAGGCGCCCGGCCTGAAAGGCGTCGACCTGTTCGAGGCCGACTACAACGCGCTGGAAGCGGCCCGGGCGAACATGGCCGAGAACTGCCCCGACATGCCGGCACGCTGCTACTGGCAGGACCTGACGGCCGAAGCGCCGCGCGACCACTACGACCTGATTGTCATGAACCCGCCCTTCCACGAGGGCCACGCCGCCGATCACGGCCTCGGTGCGGCGATGATCCGCATGGCGGCCAAGTCGTTGAAGTCCGGCGGCCGTCTGCTGATGGTGGCCAACCGCGGCCTGCCCTATGAGCCGGTGCTGAAGGAAGCCTTCAAGGACAGCGGCGAGGTCTGCCGCAACGCCCGCTTCAAGGTCCTGTGGGGCAAGCGCTAGATTCCATTTTTGATGGACGCGGCAGCCGACGCCAGCCGTCGGCTGCCGCGTAATCCCTTTCTTAATTCGGATGCGTTTTAAGGAGCCGGCTACTGTTGAAGGCTATGGCGGGGGGATTAGCCGATGAGCTTTACCGAAACGACCACGACGTCCTGGCTTGCCCGGCTCAAGAACGCGCTCGTCATGATCCTGGTCGGCATCGCTCTGGTGTGCGGCTGCATATGGCTGCTCGCCTGGAACGAAGGCCGTTCGGTGACGACCTATCGGGCGCTGGTCGAAGGCGCAGGGCTGGTTGTTTCCGTCGACAGCGCGTCGGTCGATCCTGCAAACGAAGGCAGGCTCGTGCATGTCGCCGGTTCCATACAGCCCGATGGCGTGCCGGCGGACGAAGAACTTGTTGTTTCGGCCGAAGGTGCCCTCGCCGTCCGGCGCATCGTTGAAATGTACCAGTGGGTCCAGCAGGAAAAGTCCGAGACCCAAAAGCAGCTCGGCGGCAGTGAGGAAACGGTCACGACCTATACCTACGCCAAGGAATGGCGAAGCGACGCCGTCGATTCCGGCAGCTTTCGCCAATCCGGGCACGACAATCCGGACATGCCGATCGAGGGGGCTTTCTTTACCGTCGAGAGTGCCAGCCTCGGAGCCTTCCGGGTCGATGGCGACGCAGCCGCCGCTCTCGGCCGGAGCAGCGCGATCAAACTGACGTCCGATGATGCGATGCAAATGGGCGCCATAATCGACCTGGACAGGCCAGCATCGATGCAAAACGGCTGGGCGGTCTTTTCCGAAGACCCCCGCAAGCCGGCGATCGGCGATCTGCGCATCCGCTTGGAGCGAGTCGATCTCGGCGAGGCGAGCTTCGTCGGCGCGCAACGGGGCGACGAGCTCGTCCGCTATCGGGCCAGCAACGGACGCACCCTGTTCCTGAGCGATGCGGGAATCGTCGATGCGGCACGGATGTTCGACGCTGCACAAAGCGAAAACACGCTCATCACCTGGCTGGTTCGCGCCGGCGGTCTGCTGGGAATATTCGTCGGCTTTGCGATGATGCTGTCGATCCTCGGTGTGATCGCCGATGTCGTGCCGTTCATCGGTTCGATCGTCCGCTTCGGCACCGGCGCCGTGGCGCTGGTCCTGACGGTGCTGATCGGTCCGCTCGTGATTGCGATCGCCTGGATCGCCTACCGGCCGCTGGTCGCGACAGGTGTCCTCGTCGCCGGCGTTCTGTTGGCGGCCGGGATCGTCTATCTTCGTCGCGGCGGGCGCGTGACGCCGGCGACAGCGTAACATCACGGCCGTGCCTGCGGGACGGCCGTGCGGGCATAGCCTTTCCTTTCTCCTCTTTGCGTGATTCCTTCCGGCCTAGCGATTCGGCCGCTGCCGAATGGGATGCCAACGGACGGAGTGGGCTTGAGCTATCTCGCATCGAAAATATTCTGGCTGGCCGCGCAGCCGCTGTCGCTGGCCTTCTTCGCCATCGTTCTCGCCCTTGTCGTCGGCTGGACCGGCCGACGACGCCTGCAGGCGCTGCTGACGGCAGTGTCCGCACTGATCCTCTTCATCACCCTCTACACCAGCACCGGTACCGTCATGCTGCAGGCTCTGGAGGACCACATTCCAAGAGCCGCAATGCCGAGCGCCGGTCCCGGCTGCATCATCGTGCTCGGCGGCAGTTTCGAGGCAGAGGTGATCGCTGCGCGGGGCGGGCTGGAGATGAACCAGGCAGGCGACCGCTTCGTCGAAACGCTGCGGCTGGCGCGGACCTATCCGGATGCTCGCATTCTGGTCTCCGGCGGGGATGGCTCGTTCAGCGGTCGCTATGCGGGCGATGCGGCCGTTGCGGCCCAGTTCTTCGGAAGTTTCGGGATTGCGGCCGAGCGCCTGATTCAGGAAACGCACTCGCGGACAACCTTCGAGAATGTCGAGAATACGAAGAGCCTGCTTGCTGAAAACGGCTTGGACAATTGCCTGCTGGTGACCTCGGCGTTCCACATGCCGCGCGCGATCGGGCTGTTTCGCAAGGCTGGCCTGAGCGCCCTGCCCTGGCCGACGGATTACCGCACGAGTGGCGCAGCACGGCTGGCGCTGGACTTCACCCAGCCTTCGGCCAATGCCCAGCTGACCACGACGGCGCTGCGCGAATGGGTCGGCCTCCTTGCCTACTATCTGGCGGGCCGCACGCAGACGCTGCTGCCGGGTTGATTCGACGGGGCTGGCGTCGACGGCGCCTATCTCTTGGAGATCGTGTCGAAGCGCAGGCCCCGGACGCGGCTGGTTATGATGCAATACTCGTCGTCGTCGCGACCGCAGGAGGCGGCGTTGGCCTTCATCTCGAACACGAGATTGCCGTAACGCTTCTTCAGTTCGTATCCGTACAGGTCGGCGTTGGCGATGAAGACATAGCCACCTTCCGCCACGCCCACGTAAAAATTGTGGGGGCATCCGACATTGCCGCAGAGCTTGCCGTCAGTTCCGTCGCAATTCACCGCCCCGAGATTGGTAATGACGTCTTCCAGGCCGTCATTGTTGAAGTCGATGATGGCGGCGAAGTCGTCCCCATAGACCGCGGTCTTGCACTGGGCGGCCACCTGGGCCTTCTCGTAGGCGAGGGCATCGTCGATGATTTCCGCCGCCTCGCCCGATGCCGGCTGGATCAAGGCAAAGGATAGAAGGGCTATGCAAAGGGCAAAGCGGGAAAACATCGTGCAAGGCCTTTCCATGGTCGCGGGATCAGTCAAGATAGGGTGCCGCACGCCCTTTTGGGCGAGGCAGGGGGCATTTGGACCGCATCATTGCCTGATCAATCTGTCGCGAGGCTGGCTGTCCTCGCGGCGATCGCTGCGAGAGGGAACCGCGTGACGATACTCGAACTGCTCGACTATGCCGGCGTCGCTGTCTTTGCCGCAACCGGTGCGCTTTCGGCTTCCCGCAAACAGCTCGACGTGATCGGCTTTCTCTTCCTGGCGGCGGCGACGGGAATTGGCGGTGGCACCTTTCGCGATCTCGTCCTGGGTGCCGGGCCGGTCTTCTGGGTGGCCAAACCGACCTATCTGATCGTGTGCGTCGCCGTGGGGCTGGTGGTTTTCTTCACCGCGCACCTGTTCGAGTCGCGCTACCGCCTGCTTTTGTGGTTCGACGCGCTCGGCATGGCGGCGTACAGCGTGATGGGGGCGGCCAAGGGACTGGCGGCGACGGGCTCGCCCGCCGTGGCGATCACGACCGGTGTCATGACTGCAAGCGTCGGCGGCATTTTGCGGGATGTGCTTGCGGGCGAGCCGACCATTCTGCTGCGGCCGGAGATCTATGTGACCGCAGCCCTCACCGGGGCCTCGGTGTTCACGGTGGCTGGCCTCGCCGGCGTGCCACTTGCGGCCGCCTCGGCGGCCGGCTTCGTCGCCGCCTTTCTCGTCCGCGGTGGCGCCCTGCGGTTCGGCTGGCGCATTCCCGTCTACAGGCCGCGCCCCGGTCGACATCCAGACGATGTGATGTAGGCCGGCAATGAGGAGGAAGGGAAGCTGTCGAAAGGCCAGCCGGTCCGTCAGCGAGACTTTTTGGGGCGCAGCCGGATGATCACGTCGACGTGGGCGATTTCCATGCCCTCGGGCGGTTCGGGCAGGTTGCCGATCTCGATGCTGCTCAACGGAATATCGAGCACTTCGTTCTCGCCCTCGACGAAGAAATGATGGTGGTCGGAAATATTGGTGTCGAAATAGGTCCGCGAGCCTTCCATGGCCAGCACGCGCAGCAGCCCGGCTTCCGTGAACTGGTGCAGGGTGTTGTAGACCGTTGCGAGCGACACGGGGACACCCGCATTCACTGCCTCTTCGTGCAGTTCCTCCACGGTGAGGTGGCGATCACCCTTGGCGAAGAGAAGATCGGCCAGCGCGATGCGTTGCCGCGTGGGCCGCAGGCCGCAGTCGCGCAACCGCGCTTCGATGGTGACTTCTCTTGCATGCGCCATGGGAGAATCCACTTGCCGGACCTTGCAGAACAATCTTGACGTTTCGATATAACTTTTGGAACCGGTGGATTCAATAGTTTTGAAATATGCGACGATGCGCCCGAATGCGGAAAACCAGCCCTTTGACGCGCCGGTGGGCACTTTGGACTAGCTGTAGACCCGGTCATCATGTATGCGGAACGCGAAAATGACGCCGCATTTCGACCGGGATGCGGCAATCATCAGCGGCGCGGGATCGAGCCGGCGCTTCAATTTGGTGCCATCCTGCTCTAATGCTGGATGATAAGAACGTTAGGACCGGGGAAGATAAAGTCCATGACCACCAGGCAGTCCAGCTTCACCTATGAAGAAATCCTCTCCTGCGGGCGCGGTGAGCTTTTCGGCCCGGGCAACGCCCAGCTGCCGCTTCCGCCGATGCTGATGGTCCATCGCATCACCGACATTTCCGAAACGGGCGGCGCCTTCGACAAGGGCTATATCCGCGCCGAATACGACGTGCGTCCCGACGATTGGTATTTTCCCTGCCACTTCCAGGGCAACCCGATCATGCCGGGCTGCCTCGGCCTCGACGGCATGTGGCAGCTCACCGGCTTCTTCCTCGGCTGGCTCGGCGAGCCCGGCCGCGGCATGGCGCTGTCCACCGGCGAAGTGAAGTTCAAGGGCATGGTCCGGCCGACGACGAAGCTGCTCGAATACGGCATCGACTTCAAGCGCGTCATGCGCGGACGCCTGGTGCTCGGCACGGCGGACGGCTGGCTGAAGGCCGACGGCGAGACGATCTACCAGGCGAGCGACCTGCGCGTCGGCCTGTCGAAAGACAAGGTCGAGTGAGGCGGCTGCGCGTATCGAGCGACAAAAATAGAAAAGGTCTGTTGAAATGAGACGGGTTGTTGTTACGGGTTTGGGGGTCGTTTCCTCCATCGGGAACAATGCGGACGAGGTGACGTCTTCGCTGCGCGACGCCAGATCTGGCATCAGCTTTTCCAAGGACTTTGCCGACCACGGCTTCAAGTGCCAGGTTTGGGGGGCGCCCAATCTCGACACCACCGATCTGGTCGATCGCCGTGCCATGCGTTTTCTGTCGCAGGGCGGCGCCTGGAACCACGTCGCGATGAAGCAGGCGATCGCCGATGCCGGCCTCGAGGAAAAGGACTACGCAGGCAACGAGCGTACCGGCATCATCATGGGCTCCGGCGGCCCGTCCACCCGCACGATCGTCGAGGCCGCCGACATCACGCTGAAGAACGGCAGCCCGAAGCGCATCGGTCCGTTCGCGGTGCCGAAGGCGATGTCATCAACCGCGTCGGCCACGCTCGCCACCTGGTTCAAGATCCACGGCGTCAACTATTCGATTTCCTCGGCGTGCTCGACCTCCGCCCATTGCATCGGCAACGCTGCCGAAATGATCCAGTGGGGCAAGCAGGACATGATGTTCGCCGGCGGCCACGAGGATCTCGACTGGTCGATGTCCAACCTGTTCGACGCCATGGGCGCGATGTCGTCGAAGTACAATGAAACGCCGGCCACCGCCTCGCGTGCCTATGATGTCAACCGCGACGGCTTCGTCATCGCGGGCGGCGCAGGCGTGCTGGTGCTTGAGGAGCTGGAGCACGCCAAGGCACGCGGCGCGAAGATCTATGCCGAGATCGCCGGTTACGGCGCGACGTCGGACGGCTACGACATGGTCGCCCCGTCGGGCGAGGGGGCGGTGCGTTGCATGCGCCAGGCGCTTTCGACGGTGAAGGGTGACGTCGACTACATCAACACGCACGGCACGTCGACGCCGGTCGGCGACTCCAAGGAGATCGCTGCCATCCGCGAGGTCTTTGGCGAAAAGATGCCGCACATCCAGTCGACGAAGTCACTCACCGGCCATTCGCTTGGCGCCGCCGGCGTGCAGGAATCGATCTACAGCCTTTTGATGATGCAGGCGGGCTTCATCGGCGAGAGTGCACACATCGCCGAACTCGACCCCGAATTCGACGGCGTGCCGATCGTGCGCAAGCGCATCGACAACGCAAAGATCGACATTGCTTTGTCCAATTCCTTCGGCTTTGGCGGCACCAACGCGACGCTGGTCTTCCAGCGCTACAACGGATGAGAGACCAGATGACGGGGATCATGAAGGGAAAACGCGGCCTGATCATGGGGGTCGCGAACAATCACTCCATCGCCTGGGGCATTTCCAAGGCGCTTGCCGGCCAGGGCGCAGAGCTCGCCTTCACCTATCAGGGCGAGGCGCTGGGCAAGCGGGTCAAGCCGCTGGCAGCCGAACTCGGCTCCGATTTCCTGCTGCCCTGCGACGTCGAGGACATTGGCTCGGTCGATGCCGTCATTGCGTCGATCAAGGAGCGTTGGGGCAAGCTCGATTTCGTCGTCCACGCGATCGGTTTCTCCGACAAGAACGAGCTGAAGGGGCTCTATGCAGACACCTCTCGGGAGAATTTCACCCGCACCATGGTGATCTCCTGCTTCTCCTTCACCGAAATCGCCCGCCGCGCGGCCGAACTGATGGAAGCGGGCGGCACCATGCTGACGCTGACCTACGGCGGCTCGGTCCGCGTCATGCCGAACTACAACGTCATGGGCGTCGCCAAGGCGGGGCTGGAGGCTTCCGTGCGCTATCTCGCCGGCGACTATGGCCCACGCGGCATCCGTGTGAACGCGATCTCGGCAGGCCCGATCCGCACGCTGGCCGGCGCCGGCATCTCCGACGCGCGCGCCATGCTCTCCTGGCAGCAGAAGAATTCGCCGCTGCGTCGTACCGTCACCATCGACGATGTCGGCAGTTCCGCGCTTTATCTGCTTTCGGATCTCTCAAGCGGCGTCACCGGCGAAATCCACTATGTCGACGCCGGCTTCAACATCACCTCGATGCCGACGCTGGAAACGCTCACCAGGGCCGACAGCGAATAAGGACAGGGGCCCCCGGCGTCCGGCCGGGGGCCGTTTCCCCGGCTGACCGCTCACCGCAGGATCAGCATGGCGATCAGAACGAGCATCGCCGCGAGGATGCCGCACAGCACCCAGCGCACGCGATTGTTCAAGTCCGGTGTGGCGGGATCGGCCGGATGCTTGACAAAGCCGAGTGGCGTCTCCGAGGTCGGAGTATGGCCCTCGCCCTCCATGATGTCCTTGGCAATCACTTCCGCCACGTCTTTTGTGATCGGCGGCCTGGAAGGTCCGAAAACCATCGCACGTGCTCCCCATAGAAACCGCCAGGATGGTGGACCCGCAGCGGCGCATTTGCAATCGGGATTTGCATGGGGGGCCGTGCCGCCCCTCGATGCGGGTGGTCGGTCGAAGCCACCGATCGGGCCACAGGCGGTCGGTCCAATGACCATGCCGCTGTCGCGACACCGATCATGGTAAAGCGCCGGTCCATTTACTGCTTTGCGGGCGTTGAAGCCGCTGCTATATGGCGCCAATGAGCACCAATTCTTCGACGCCCCTGGACCATATCCGCAACTTCTCGATCGTGGCCCACATCGACCACGGCAAGTCGACGCTGGCCGACCGGCTGATCCAGTCAACGGGAGGACTGGCCGATCGCGAAATGTCCGAGCAGGTGCTCGACAACATGGAGATCGAGCGCGAGCGCGGCATCACCATCAAAGCCCAGACCGTGCGTCTGCACTACAAGGCGCAGAACGGCGAGACCTACATCCTCAACCTGATCGACACGCCCGGCCACGTCGACTTCGCCTACGAGGTGTCGCGCTCGCTGTCGGCCTGCGAGGGTTCGCTGCTCGTCGTCGACGCCTCGCAAGGGGTGGAAGCCCAGACGCTCGCCAACGTCTACCAGGCGATCGACAACAACCACGAGCTCGTCACCGTCCTCAACAAGATCGACCTGCCAGCCGCCGAGCCGGATCGCATCAAGGAGCAGATCGAGGAGGTGATCGGCATCGACGCCTCCGACGCCGTGCTGATTTCAGCCAAGACCGGTCTTGGCATCGGCGACGTGCTCGAGGCGATCGTCCACAAGCTGCCGGCGCCGAAGAGCCCGGGCGGCGAGACCGCGCCACTCAAGGCGCTGCTGGTCGACAGCTGGTACGACACCTATCTCGGCGTCATGGTGCTCGTGCGCGTCATCGAGGGGCGGCTCACAAAGGGCCAGACCATCCGCATGATGGGCACCGGCGCGAAATATTCGGTCGAGCGCGTCGGCGTGCTGACGCCGAAGATGGTGGCGATGGACAGTCTCGGCCCCGGCGAGATCGGCTTCATCACCGCCTCGATCAAGGAAGTGGCTGATACCCGCGTCGGCGATACGATCACCGACGACAAGCGGCCCACGGCGCAAGCGCTGCCCGGTTTCAAGCCGGCCCAGCCGGTGGTGTTCTGCGGCCTGTTTCCGGTCGATGCCGCCGACTTCGACGAACTGCGCTCGGCGATGGGCAAGCTGCGGCTGAACGATGCGTCGTTCTCCTTCGAAATGGAAAGCTCGGCCGCCCTTGGATTCGGTTTCCGCTGCGGCTTCCTCGGCCTCTTGCATCTCGAAATCATCCAGGAGCGCCTGTCCCGCGAGTTCGACCTCGACCTGATCGCAACCGCCCCTTCGGTCGTCTACCAGTTGACGATGACGGACGGCACCGAGAAGGAACTGCACAACCCGGCCGACATGCCGGACGTGGTCAAGATCTCCGAGTTCCGCGAGCCCTGGATCAAGGCGACGATCCTGACGCCGGATGAGTATCTCGGCGGCATCCTGAAGCTCTGCCAGGATCGTCGCGGCATCCAGACCGAACTGACCTATGTCGGCAACCGCGCCATGCTCACCTACGACCTGCCGCTCAACGAGGTGGTGTTCGACTTCTACGACCGGCTGAAGTCGATCTCGAAGGGCTACGCCTCGTTCGACTACAACCTGTCGGACTATCGCGAGAGCGACCTCGTCAAGATGTCGATCCTCGTCAACGGCGAACCGGTCGATGCGCTGTCCATGCTGGTCCACCGTTCGGCCGCTGAAAAGCGCGGTCGCGTCATGTGCGAGAAGCTGAAGGACCTGATCCCGCAGCACATGTTCCAGATCCCGATCCAGGCGGCGATCGGCGGCCGCATCATCGCCCGCGAGACCGTGCGGGCGCTGCGCAAGGACGTCACCGCCAAGTGCTACGGTGGCGACGCCACCCGCAAGCGCAAGCTTCTGGAGAAGCAGAAGGAAGGCAAGAAGCGCATGCGCCAGTTCGGCAAGGTGGAGATCCCGCAGGAAGCGTTTATTGCAGCGCTGAAGATGGGCGACGAGTGAAGGGCCGATGAGGTCCTTCCAAGCCGAGCGGCTACCGGCGTGAGCTGGTCGCATAGCTTGGTGCGCCAGATCCGCCGGCTCGCTCCTCAATCGGACCTAGCTCAGACCGCTGATGCGGTGGTGAAGGCTTCCAATTGAGCTTCAAAGGCGCGCTTGTACGCGGGCCGCGCTTCGCCGCGGGCCACATAGGCGGAGAGGTTCGGATTTTCCTCCAGCAGGCCCGATCCTTTCAGGCGAAGCAGCACCGACACCATCTCAAGGTCGCCGGCGCTGAATGCGCCGTCCAGCCATTCGACATCACCCAGTCGAGCGGAAAGTTCGCGCAGCCGCTTGCGGATGCGTTCGTCGACGATGCGCAGCCGCTGGGTGAACCAGGGCTTGTCCCCCTCCAGGTACCGGGCGGCTTCGCGATCGATGATCGGCTCTTCTATTGTGGTGAGCGCCGCAAACATCCACGCAATTGCCCGCGCTCGGCCATTCGCATCGTCTGGCAGAAGGCCCGCATGGCGCTCGGCGATGTGAAGCACGATCGCGCCTGACTCGAAGAGGGCGAGATCGCCTTCCTCATAGGTCGGAATCTGCCCGAAGGGATTTAGCGCCAGGTGGGCGGGTTCCTTCATCGCCTTGAACGAAAGAAGGCGAACGTCGTAGGGCTGGCCAACCTCCTCGAGCGCCCAGCGCACCCGCATGTCACGCGCCAGCCCCTTGCCGCCATCTGGCGACCGTTCAAAGGCGGTAATCGTAATCATCATCGCTCTCCCCATGTCGCTTGCTGCTTGGAGGACGATTGGCAGAAGGAAGTTCCGACACACGGCGCGCTATCTGTCCACCCTCGAACCGCGCCCGGCCCGCACCGTCAAAGGGCGGTGCCCTCCAGTTGTCAGTACCGATAGGCCGCGCTAGGAATGTGCGTGCCATCGCCGATCGGCGATGCGTCCCGCCCTTTCCGCATCCAGAAGTGATCTCCATGCCCAAAATCGATCTCGCCGCCCTTGAGGCCATGGTCCAGGCTCTGCCCGAGCGCGTCAAAGGTCCCGGCGGCGTCGCCGGCGTCGTCAAGGATGGCGAGGTGATCCTCCGCCACGCCTGGGGCTTTGCCGATCTCGAGCAGCGCGTGCCGATGACCACGCAAACCCTAATTCCGATCTGCTCGATCACAAAGCAGTTCACCTGCGCCGCCCTTCTCGACATCGTCGGTGATCCGGCAGAACTCGACGCAGCCCTCGCCCGCCATCTGCCCAACCTGGAGGACCGGCGACCGACGGTCGCGGACCTGTGCAACAACCAGTCCGGCCTGCGCGACTACTGGGCGCTGACGGTGCTGCACGGCGCGATGGCCGATGGCGTCTTCGCCCGCGAGGATACGGCGCGGCTGTTCGCCCGCATGCACAAGACCCATTTCGAGCCGGGCAGTCACTATTCCTATTCCAACGGCAGCTTCCGCATCCTTTCCGACCTGATCGAAGAGGCGGCCGGCAAGTCGCTTGCCGAGGTCTATCGCGAGCGGCTGTTTGGCCCGGCCGGCATGGAGACCGCCATCCTCGCCGCCGATACCGCCGCCCCGCTCAACGGCGTCGTCGGTTACGAGGGCAACGAGACGGTCGGCTATTTCCCCGCCACCAATCGCATCTTCTGGTCGGGTGACGCGGGAATCGCCGCCTCGCTCGACGACATGCTCGCCTGGGAGCGGTTCATCGACCGCACCGGCGACGATCCGGACGGGCTCTACAACCGCATCTCGGCACCCCGGCCCTTCGCCGATGGCACGCCTTCGCGCTACGGGTTTGGGCTGGCGCGCGAGACGGTGGACGAAATCGCCCTGACCGGCCACGGCGGTGCGCTCCGCGGCTTCCGTGCCCGCCGGCTGCACGCAGCCTCCGAACGCCTTTCCGTGGTCGTCATGCTCAACCATGAGGGAGAGGCGCATGGGACGGCGACCGCGATCCTGCGCGCCGCCCTCGGGCGTCCGGACAAGAAGGCGGAAGCTGCCCGTCCCGAGCCAGAGTGGTGCGGCGACTACCTCGAGCCCTCGACTGGCCTGCTGCTCAGGATTGCCGTCGCTGGCGACGGTCTGCGCGCATGGTTTGCCACCTCGCCGGAAAACCTCACCGTGGATGCGAACGGCGTTGCCCATTGCACCGCCATGACGCTGACGCGCGATGGCGATGCCATCCGCATGGAACGGCCCGGCGAGAACCTGCGCGCTACCGCCCGGCGCATCCCTGCCGGGTTGCGCGATGACATTGCCGGCCGTTTCGTGTCGGAAGAACTGGATGCATCGTTCGAGATCGTCTCGGCCGGCGGCGCCTGGTACGGCGCTTTCGCGGGCTTTCTCGGCAAGGGCGCCATGCACCCGATCCATCCTGTCGGCAAGGATGTCTGGCGCCTCTCCTGCCGCCGCTCGATGGACGCACCGGCGCCGGGTGACTGGACGATCCTGGTGCGCCGGGACGCAGCCGGCGAGGTTTGCGGCCTGACGGTCGGTTGCTGGCTTGCCCGCAAGGTGGAGTACGTCAAGGCAGGCTGAAGGGATGGGCCAGCGGCGGCGTTCTGGGTGCCGAACGGGCGGGAGGCATCGGGCGGCTTGCCATTGACACGCAATCTGGAAACGGCCCGATACCGGTCGCAGCTCTGCCCCCTCACCCTGTCCCTCTCCCCGCGAGTGGCGAGGGGTACTGGCGAGGTTGCGGCGCGTCCCTTCGCCGGTGTCGCTCATTGCGTGGCTGCCACCACCGCGAGGCACAACGGAATGCCAGAAACGAAAAAACCCCGGAATTCCGGGGCTTTTCGAATCAATCCGGGACGCTATAAGGCATCCGGAAAAAGGGAAATGGTGCCCAGAAGAGGACTCGAACCTCCACGCCTCGCGGCACAGGTACCTGAAACCTGCGCGTCTACCAATTCCGCCATCTGGGCGACGGAGGCGGATGTACGGGGATAGGCCGCCGGTGTCAACGGGCTTTTTGAAGTTTTTGCAACGACATGTGCAAATCCCTCATTTCGAGCGCGCCGCCCAGTCGCGGATCAGCGCCAGACCCTGTTCCAGCAGGGCTTGCGCCGCTTCTTCTGTTGCCGCCTCGACGTAGCAGCGCATCTCCGGGGCGTTCCCGGATGGACGCAGGTGGATGATTCGGCCGTCCGCCAGCGTGACCCGCAGCCCGTCGATGTCGCTGATGCGTGCCGGGGTGCCGATTGGGGCCAGGAAGGCGGAAAGGGCCGCCGGACCGGACCGCAGCATGGCCATCAGCGCCGCACTCGTCTCGACCGGAAAGTCTTCCAGGCGGCCGGCGGCAGCGACCGGCAGGCTGAACGAGGAGGCGACAGCCGAAAGGGACTGTCGATGCGGGGCGGCAAGCGCGAGAACGGCGAGCACAGGCAGGAAGCTGTCGCGGGTCGGCAGGGCGGCCAGAACCTTGCCGTTGACCGTGCACGGCGTGGCCGTCAGAGTGCCGCCGTTCGCCTCGAAGCCGACGACGGTCCTTGCACCTTTCGCCACCGCCTCCTCCATGGCGGCGATCACGAAGGGCGAGCCCACGCGCGTCCGCAGCACGCTGAAGCTACCGGCGGCCTCGATTCCCGAATTCGAGGTGACCGGCGTGACGACGACGTCCGCATCGAGGAAATTCGCCGCGATCAGGCCGAGCAGGTCGCCGCGCAGGGGGGTGCCGGTCTCGTCGGCGACGAGCGGCCGGTCGCCGTCGCCGTCCGCTGAGACGATCGCGTCGAGCCGATGCTCGGCAGCCCAGCCGCGCATCCGGTCGATCGTCTCGGCGGACACCGCTTCGGTGTCGACCGGAATGAAAGTGTCCGAGCGACCGAGCGCGACGCACTCGGCACCGAAGCCGGCGAGGACGGTCACGAGCAGATCGCGCGCAACGGTGCTGTGCTGGAAGACGCCGATCCGCCGCCCCGCGAGCGTCCCCGGCGGCAACAGGCCGGCATAGCGCTCGAGGAACAAGGCCTCGGCCTCACCGGACGCATCGCTTGCCGAAGCGGCCGATGCTTGGAAGGGTTCGCCGGTGGCCGCGATCGCTTCGGCCATCGTCGTGATTGCCGTTTCGTCCGTCTTGCCGATCTCGCCGTCCGGTCGATAAAACTTGATGCCGTTGCGGTCGGCGGGGATGTGCGAGCCGGTGATCATCAGGCTCGCGGCGCCGTACCTCAATCCGAGATGGGCAAGCGCCGGCGTTGGAACCGTGCCGCAATCGCGCGGTGAAAGCCCAGCCTGCCGCAGCGCACCGATGACGATCGCGGCGATCGCCGGGCTCGACGGGCGGAAATCGCGGCCGACGAGCACCGTGTCCCCCGGCCTGGCCAGGCCGGAATCAAAAAGATGTCGGGCGAAGGCAGTGGCGTAGAGCGCCGCCGGCGGACCCTCGAGATCGCTTGAAAGTCCCCGCAGTCCGCTGGTGCCGAATTTCAGACTCATGCCGTGCTCCGAGTTGTAGTATGCTGATGCCACCCGCATCTCATGCCCGATTTTCTCCGCGCTGTCCTCTGCTTCCGAGAATGGGGTGCGCAAGGGCGCATGCGAAAGACCAGAGAATGAAACGGCGCGGGGACGCTTCGAGCGAGCGAAAAGGGATGCAGCAGGAACTTGCCCTTTGAAAAACGTCAGAGAGGATCGCAATGTCCAGGTTTTTTAGTCTCGTTCCCGCCGTCACCATGGGCCTTGCGGCTGTTCTGGCCCCGCTTTCCGCCAACGCTTTGCCCCCGGCTATTCCGGATCACGGCCTCGGGTCCGATGTCGTGCCCGCACGCGCCGTGTGCAATGCCTATAGCTGCTGGAACCTCACGCCGCTCTATAGTCCCTTCTACCGGCCCTATTACAACCCGATCTATCAACCATATTATCGTCCGTACTACTGGCCTGCCTACCGGCCGTACTACCGGCCCTTTTACAATGGCCCCTACAACCGGCCGTACTATCCGCCCTACCGGACCTATTATCGTCCCTATGACAGCCCGTATTACGCGCCAGCCTATGGTAGCTACAACTATCACGTGGCGTGGTGCCTCAATCGTTACCGCACTTACGACCCGGGAACGAACCGGTATCATGCCGGCGGCGGCGTCTATCGCGTCTGCGTCTCGCCCTATCGTTGAGCAGGCGGCCGGGAGGTCGGCGACTTAGCCTTTTTCAGCTTCGGTCGACATGGCCGAGATCGCGATCGGGCTCGATCACATCGCGTACGCGCTGCTTCAGTTCCTTCGGCCCCGGGAACCCGCCGTCGCGCTTGCGCTCCCAGATCAGTTCCTCGTTGACCCGGATTTCGAAGTTGCCGCCGGTGCCCGGAAGGAGCGCGACTTCTCCAAGGCTGTCGCCGAATGTCTGCAGGAGTTCCTGTGCCATCCAGCCGGCGCGCAAAAGCCAGTTGCACTGCGTGCAGTAGAGGATGGAGACGCGGGGCTTCTGCTCGTTCATCATTGTTTGTTCCTTGCTGGTGCGCAGGCCTGGCAGGGCATGGGCTTTTTTGACGTGAGTTGCTGCGCGGTTCACGAACATGTCAACTCAAATTCATCAGGCTTTACCGCGAGCGATCTTGCCCCGGAGGGGCGCTGGCCCGAAACGGCGTGCGGTGCAATATTTCTCGATTGGATTTCTCATGAACGACAAGACCTCCCGGCAACCCCGGCTGATCCTGCCCTTCCTCGGCCCGGTCTATACCTCCCTCGGCGAAAGCACGGAGACCCTGCTGCGCCTTCTCGCCGGCGCGCTCTTCGCCGTCCATGGCTACGGCAAGATCCTCAATCCCTTCGGAGCGGTCGGCATGGTGGAAAGCCTCGGCTTCTATCCAGGCGTGATCTGGTCGCCACTGCTGGCGGCGACGGAGTTTTTCGGCGGCATTCTGGTCGGGGTCGGCCTGCTGACGCGGCCGGCCGCGTTCGCGTCGACGATCGTTCTCGTCGTCACCGTCTACGTCCACTGGGTCGTCAAGGCCGAAGGACTGATGGGAGCGGAGAAGTCGATTCTCTGGGCGGCCATCATGCTCTACTTCGCCGTCCGCGGCGCCAACGGCCAGTCGGTCGACGCCCGGATCGGTCGTCAGTTCTGATCCTCGACCGACCTGCCTGCGCGGTCAGGGCTCCACATCCCAGTAGAGCGGGAACATCGGATCGAAGACGGTGACGGGCCCAGCGCCGGTCTCGATCTTCGCCGGGAAGGCGACGGGCGTTTCGCGGCGCACGAGCCGGATCGTCTCCTCGTTGGCGGGCAGGCCGTACCAGGCCGGTCCGTTCAGCGACGCGAAGGCCTCCAGCCGGTCGAGCGCGTTTTCTTCCTCGAACACATGCGCCAGGCAGCTCATGGTGTTGACCGACGTGTAGATGCCGGCGCAGCCGCAGGCGCATTCCTTCAAGGGGTCGACATGCGGGGCGGAATCGGTGCCGAGGAAGAAGCGTGCGTCGCCCGAGACGGCAGCGGCGCGCAAGGCCAGGCGGTGCTGCTCGCGTTTGGCCACCGGCAGGCAGTAGTAGTGCGGCTTGATGCCGCCGACCAGGATGGCGTTGCGGTTGATGATCAGGTGATGCGTCGTGATCGACCCGGCGAGATTGGCCTTCGATGCCTTGATGTAGTCGATGCCATCCTTCGTCGTCACGTGCTCCATCGTGATCCTCAGGTCCGGCAGGCGCCGGCGCAGCGGGTCGAGCACGGTGTCGATGAACACCGCCTCGCGGTCGAAGATGTCGACCTCCGGCGTCGTCACTTCACCATGAACGCAGAGCGGCAGGCCGATCCTCGCCATCCGTTCCAGCACCGGCATCGCCTTTTCGATGTCGCGCACGCCGCCATGCGAATTGGTCGTCGCGCCGGCGGGATAGAGTTTTACCGCCGTAATGAGGCCGCACGCCTTGCCGGCCTCGACGTCGTCGGGGCTGGTGTCTTCCGTCAGATACAGCGTCATTAGCGGCTGGAAACGATCGCCGGCCGGGAGTGCCGCCATGATCCGCTCGCGATAGGCCTTCGCGTCCGCCGTCGTCACCACCGGCGGGACGAGGTTCGGCATGATGATGGCGCGGGCGAAATGACGGCTGGTATCACCGATCACCCCCTTCAGCATCTCCCCATCCCGCAGGTGCAGGTGCCAGTCGTCGGGGCGGCGAATGGTGATCGTTTGCATGCGCTGGAAACTCCGGCTAACTCGATGGGGACGCCGCGCGCATTATCACCCCGACAGGGCCTGTGGCAAACCTTTTGCCGTCTCAGGCCGGCTGGCCACCAAACTGGTTCGCCCCCGGCGTGCCCTCGCTGATGTACCAGTAGAGCAGCACGATCCAGCCGATCACGGGAATGAGGCCAATCAGCAGCCACCAGCCGGAGCGATCGATGTCGTGCATGCGTCGGGCGGCCACGGCGATGCCCGGCAGGAGCACGCCGAGCGCGAAGATGACGCCGAGGATCTCCTGGCCGAAGATCGCCTGGTCGATGATGCCGATGACCAGCGAGGCGATGAGATTGAAAAGCGCGAACCACCAGAACTCCGAACGGCCCGCGCGCCCGGTGAAATCGGCATATTTCGAAAAGACGGTCGAGACTGCTTCCTGAAAATTCATGATCCCTCTGGCCCCATGATCGAGTGCTTGCACACCAAGGTTGTGTCCAGGCGACGTTGCAACGATTCGCTCTCGGACGCAATGTAGGGGGATCAACCCTGCTCCAGGGTGAGGTCGGCCGGTCTGCGGCGTTCCAGGACCAGACGCCCGTTCGGCAGGTCATTTTCATAGACCTTGGCATGGGCGGCCGCCTCGCTCAGCTGGTAGCCGCGCCACCGCGCCCAGAGCCTTTCTTCCAGCACTTCAATCGGCGGCGCGAGCATGACGGAGTAGTCGAACAGACCTTCCAGCTCGGCCCACTTGCCTTGGTTGAGCAGCAGGTAGTTGCCTTCGGCGACGATGAAGCGATGCTCCGGCGAGATTACGCGCGCCGAGGCGACGGCGATCTCGCGCGATCGGTCGAAGACCGGGACCAGCACCTCCTGGTCGGCCGCGCGCACGGCGCGAAGGATGTCGAGAAGTCCGCGGACGTCAAAACTCTCCGGCGCGCCCTTGCGCGCCAGAAGGCCACGCTCGAACAGCAGGCCGTTGTCCATGTGGAAACCGTCCATTGGCAGGACCTCGGCGCTTTCCCCCCTTGCCTTCAGGGTATCGGCCAATTGGTCCGCCATCGTCGACTTGCCGGCGCCGGGCGGACCGGCGATGGCGATGAGAAAACGTCCTGCATCGCCCGCCCGGCGAACGACCTCCGCGACGATAGCGTCGACGACCGCGATCATGCGGCGAGCGCTTCCGCGGGCGGTTCCTTGGCGCCGGTCATGAAGGCGACCGCGTCCGACATGGTGTGCTGCTTGGGGTCGATGACGCACAATCGCCGGCCGAGCCGGTGGACGTGAATGCGGTCGGCCACCTCGAACACATGCGGCATGTTGTGCGAGATCAGCACGATCGGCATCCCGCGCGACCGCACGTCGAGGATCAGTTCCAGCACCCGGCGGCTTTCCTTCACCCCAAGCGCCGCGGTCGGCTCGTCAAGGATGATGACCTTCGAGCCGAAGGCGGCGGCGCGCGCCACGGCAACGCCCTGGCGCTGCCCCCCCGACAGCGTCTCGACCGCCTGGTTGATGTTCTGGATCGTCATCAGGCCGAGCTCGGAGAGCTTGCTGCGGGCGAACTTTTCCATAGCCGAGCGGTCCAGCTTGCGGAACAAGCCGCCGAGCAGGCCGGGTTTGCGGATCTCGCGGCCGAGGAACATGTTGTCGGCGATGGACAGCGCCGGCGAGAGCGCGAGGTTCTGGTAGACGGTTTCGATGCCGGCGCGCCGGGCCTCGATCGGGGATCGGAAATGCACCGGCTGGCCGTCCAGGCTGATCTCGCCCTCGTCCGGCGTCACTGCGCCGGAGATGGCCTTGATCAGCGTCGACTTGCCGGCACCGTTGTCGCCGATCACGGCAAGGATCTCGCCGGGATAGAGGTCGAAATCGGCGTTGTCGAGCGCGGTAACGCGACCGTAGCGCTTGGTGAGACCGCGTGCGGTGAGGATCGGATCGCTTGCCATCAGCCTGCTACCTTTCTGATCCATTGGTCGACGGCGACCGCCGTGATGATGAGGACGCCGGTAAGGAAGACCTTCCATTGCGGGTCGGCCCCGAGCATGTTGAGGCCCATGGAGACCACGCCGACGATCATAGCCCCGATCAGCGTGCCGAGGATCGAGCCGCGCCCGCCGAACAGCGAGATGCCGCCGATCACGGCTGCGGTGATGGCCTGCAGATTGTAGTCGGTGACCGCGGCAGACGGCGAGATCGAGCCGTTGCGGCCGATCGAGACCCAGGCGGCGAGCGCGGCGATCAGGCCGGCCAGCGTGTAGGCGCTGAGCAGCACCCGATCGACGCGGATACCGGAGAGTTCCGCGGCATCCGGATCGTCGCCGACCGCGTAGAGGTGCCGTCCCCAGGCGGTGTGGTTCAGGGCATACCAGAGCCCGAAGACGAGCAGCGCCATGATCAGAACGCCGAGCGTGAATACGGCCGAGCCGATCTTGAAGCTGACGCCGAAGATATGCAGCAGCGGCGTCACCGCCGTCACGTCGGCCTCGCGGATCGTCGCATTTGCCGAGTAGATGAAGTTGGTGGCCATGATGACGTACCAAGTGCCGAGCGTGACGATGAAGGGCGGCAGCTTGATCTTGGCTACGAGGAAGCCGTTGAGGAAGCCGCACAGACCGCCGACGCCGAATCCGGCCAGAACGGCGAGTGGCGCGGGCAGGCCGTAGGTGACGGCGAAGTTGCCCATGATCACGGCGGAAAAGACCATGATCACGCCGATCGACAGATCGATGCCGGCCGTCAGGATGACCAGTGTCTGGGCCGCGCCGAGGATGCCGACGATCGCGATCTGCTGCAGGATCAGCGTCAGCGTGTAGGAGGAGAAGAACTTTCCGCCGATCGCCATGCCGAAAATGATGATCGCCGCAACGAGCACGATGAACGGGATTGCAGCCGGCGTCGAATGCAGGAAATGCTGGATTTTCTGGACCGCCGTCTTGTCGTGCGTGTCGAACGACGCGACCTCGGTGGCGCTGTGGACCAGGACCTTCTCGAATTCCTGGGATGGTTGTGCGGCTAGGTTGGGCTCGCCCATGACCTTCCTCCCGTGCCCCGCTTCAGTGGGGGGTGCGTGCATTCCGCGCCGCCCGCCTGCAACCCACAGGCCCGGCGCTTATGGAAAGCTGCGCGGTTTTTGCTGTCTTGTCAAAGCGTCCATGTGCGAAGGGCGGCGGGCCGCCCTTCGGTTCATGCCTCGCCATGCTGGACGAGAGGACTAGCCCCAGCACTTCTCCGTGCCGGTCTTGACGTCGATCGATTCGACGCCGGCGGCCGGCTTGTCGGTGACGAGCGCCACGCCGGTGTCAAAGAAGTCCTTGCCTTCGGTCGGCTTCGGTTTCTCGCCAGTCTCGGCATATTTCTTGATCGCCTCGACGCCGAGCGCGGCCATCATCAGCGGGTACTGCTGCGAGGTGGCGCCGATGACGCCCTCGGCAACCGACTTGACGCCCGGGCAACCGCCGTCGACGGAGACGATCAGAACGTCGTTCTCCTTGCCGACGGCCTTGAGCGCCTGGTAGGCGCCGACGGCGGCCGGCTCGTTGATCGTGTGGATCACGTTGATGTCGGGATCCTTCTGGAGGAGGTTTTCCATCGCCTTGCGGCCGCCTTCCTCGTTGCCGTTCGTCACGTCGTGGCCGACGATGCGCGGGTCGTCCTCGTCGCCGATCTTGTTGGGGTCCTTCGGATCGATGCCGAAGCCGATCATGAAGCCCTGGTCACGCAGCACGTCCACCGTCGGCTGCGACGGCGTCAGGTCGAGAAAGCCGATCTTGGCGTCCTTGGCCTTGTCGCCCATGGTGGCGGCGGCCCACTGGCCGATCAGCTTGCCGGCCATCAGGTTGTCGGTCGCGAACGTCGCATCGGCGGCGGTCGCCGGATCGAGCGGGGTATCGAGCGCGATCACGAGCAGGCCGGCGTCCTGCGCCTTCTTGACCTGATCGACGATTGCCTTGGTGTCGGAAGCGGCGATCAGGATCCCCTTGGCGCCGTCGGCGATGCAGGATTCCACCGCGGCGACCTGGCTGTCGTGGTCACCGTCGATCTTGCCGGCATAGGCCTTCAGCGTCATGCCGAGTTCCTTGGCCTTCGCGGTCGCGCCTTCCTTCATCTTGACGAAGAAAGGATTGGTGTCGGTCTTGGTGATCAGGCAGGCGGTGATGTCTGCAGCGGCGGCAGGCGAAGCAAATGCGACGCCGAGCGCGAGTGCGCCGAGAGCAGCGCTCACAATGGTCTTCTTCATGTAATCCTCCCAAGGATGAAACGGGATACGCCCTCTGCGCATCCGGATGCCGTGGCCGTTTCTGTTCCTCGCAGGACGGCCGTGCTTCCAATGGCAAGGGAAACACCGAAGAAACCGCTTGTCAATAAATAAATCGAATTGAATTATTAATTCGATCTGGCATGCTACGGCAAATCGGGGCATAGCCCGCACAGGTACGCGAATGCCCGGGAAACGGGGATGGCGCGGACGACGCGACAGACATCCCTTGCCGGATTTTGGGAGGAGACCTGCATGGCTGAGGCAACCGCACCGGCGATCGCGCCGGCGGTGATTCTTGATCCGTCCGGTGGGTCGAACCAGGTGCGCGTGCGGGCCTACAACGAGCGCCTCGTCATGTCGCTCGTGCGCCGGCACGGCGAGCTTTCCAAGGCGGAAATCGCCCGTCGCAGCGGCCTGTCGCCCCAGACCGTCACGGTCATCATGCGCGCGCTCGAGGCCGATGGATTGCTCATCCGTGGCGAGCCCACGCGCGGCAAGGTCGGCCAGCCTTCGACGCCCATGCGGCTCAATCCGGACGCGGTCTATTCCTTCGGGGTCAAGATCGGGCGACGCAGCGCCGAGCTTGCCGTGATGGATTTCGTCGGGCAGGTGCGTCTGCAGATCCGCCGCATCTATGCCTACCCCATGCCGGACGACATTGTCTCGTTCATCATTGGCGGCATCGCCGAACTGGAAGGGCAGATGACCGATGAGCAGCGGCAGCGCATCGCCGGCATCGGTGTCGCGACGCCGTTCGAGCTGTGGAACTGGGCGGCTGAGGTCGGCGCGCCGCAAGAGGACATGGATCGCTGGCGCGGCGTCGACCTGCAGCGGGAGGTCTCCCGTCGCGTCAGTCATCCGGTGTTCCTGCAGAACGATGCGACCAGCGCCTGCGCCGCGGAACTCGTCTTCGGTCTGGGCCAGCGCTATCCCGATTTCATCTACCTCTTCATCGGTTCCTTCATCGGTGGCGGCGTCGTGCTCAATTCGGCGCTCTTTTCCGGCCGCACCGGAACGGCCGGCGCCATCGGCCCGCTGCCCGTGCAGGGCCGGGATGGACGGACGGTGCAGCTGTTGAAGATCGCCTCGATCTTCGTGCTGGAGAATCATTTGCGGGCGCGCGGCATCGATCCGCGACCGCTGTGGTATTCGCCGGACGATTGGGTCGATTTCGGCGAACAGCTCGAAACCTGGATCCAGGACGCCGCCGCAGCCCTCGCCCAGGCGCTGATCGCCGCTGCCTCCGTCATCGACTTTTCGGCGGCGGTGATCGATGGCGGTTTCCCCGCCTGGGTGCGGCGACGGATCGTGATCGCCACCCGCGCCGCGCTCGACAGGCATGACCTGCAGGGTGTGATCATGCCTGAATTACTCGAGGGCGAGGCCGGCAGCCAGGCGCGAACCATCGGGGCCGCCAGCCTGCCGCTCTTTGCCCGCTACCTGCTCGACCAGAACGTCCTTTTCAAGGAACCGGCCTGACGGGGGCACAGCCGATCGGGGGCGAGCTGTTCCGTAGGGAACAGCCGGGCCGCCCCTCTCCGTGGCATGGTTGCCGTGCCTTCGATATCCTCCCCGCCTTGCCCGGCTGCAAACCAGCCGGGCACTTTTCTGTCCATCCTTGCTAGCCGCGCCAGCTCGTGCTTCCTTGCGCCCGCTTAACGGATGAGGAGAAAGTTCGCATGCGGGTGCTGGTCGTCGAAAATGACAGGGTGACAGTCCTCGGGCAGGTGGAGGCGGCGCTGAGCGAAGCCGGAGCAGAAATCGTGCTTTGCAAACCCCATGCCGGCGAGGCGCTGCCGGCGGATGAGGCGGAGTACGACGCCCTCGTCGTGATGGGCGGACCGCAATCGGCCATCGATGACGAGAAGCACCCCTATCTGCCCGATCTGGCCGCTCTGATGCGTCGATACGGGGACGCCGGCAAGTCGGTGCTCGGCGTCTGCCTCGGCAGCCAGCTGCTGGCGCGGGGTTATGGCGCGACAAACCTGATCGGTGTGGCCGCCGAGTTCGGCTGGTGTGACGTCCATCCCACGGACGAGGGGCTGGCGGATCCGCTGCTGGCGTCGGTCGGTGGCATGTTCCCGATCTTCCAATGGCATAGCGATACCTTCACGCTGCCTGCCGGCGCAGCGCATCTGGCGCATAACGCTGCCGCCGCCAACCAGGCGTTTCGCATCGGCCGCGCTGCCTATGGGACACAGTTCCATTTCGAGGTCGACCGAACCGTCGCCGCGCACTGGCGCGAGGTCTTCCCCGATCAGATGGAGCGCGTGTCGCCGGGATGGCTCGCCCGTCACGATGAACTAGCCGCAGTGCACGGGCCGGACGCCGACGCCGCCGGGCTTGCGATCGCGCGAGCCTGGGTGTCGACGATCATGGCTGGTGTGGCCGCTGCCGATGGCGAGGCCGACGGCGGGCGGCGTATCAGTTCACGCTGACCGGCCTGGAGCGCATGCGCGATACGGTCTCCCGCTCCGCCCGCTTGCAGCGCATGGGCGGGAGGCCACGATCCATCAGATCCATGTCCTCGAGCACCATTTCGCCCATCTTCTTGAACGCGGAATCGAGCGCGCCGGCCCGATGCGCCGATCGGATGAACCCCTTCAGCCGTCGGACCGGGTGATCCGCCGCAAGCGGCTCCTGCGGGTAGACGTCGCTTGCAGCCACGATCCGGCCGCTCTCGACCGCCGCGATCAGGGCGTCGAAATCGACGACATCGGCGCGGCTGAGCAGGATGAAGGCAGCCCCCTTGCGCATCCGCGCAAAGGCCTCGGCGCCGAGGAAGCCCTTGTTCTCGCTCGTTACCGCGGCGACCACGAACACGAAATCGCTCTCGGACAGGACAGTCTCGAGCGGAGCTGGTTCGACGCCGGCTTCCCTCAGGATCGACGGCGGCATCCACGGGTCGAAGACGCGGATACGGGCGCGGAAGCCTGACAGAACCCGGTTCAGCGCCCTGCCAAGGTCGCCGAACCCGATGATGCCGATATCCGAACCAGAAACGAGGCGCGCGCCGGCATTGCCTTCGCCGCCCCAGCGCTCGCGTCCCTCGCGAAAGTCGAGATCGGCATCGATGACGTCGCGGGCAAGGTTCAGCGCCAGGGCAAGGCCGAGCTCGGCGACGGGTTCGGCGAAGACCTGCCCGGTTGTCACCACGTGAATGCCGCGGGAAAACAGGACCTCGTAGGGCATGTTGTTGATGAGATTGCTCTCGACATTGAGGATGCAGCGCAGTGCCGGCATCCTTGCGAGCGTCTCCGCCGAGAGCGGCGGCTGGCCGAGGATGTAGCGCGTCTCGGACAGGATGGCCTCATCCAGGCCGGCAATGTTCTCGGGATCTGCCTCAACGATACGGTAGTTCGCCTTGAGGCGGCCGAGTGATTCGGGGGTGAAGATCAGGTCGAGCGTGCGCGGCTCGGGTGCGCTGATTACCAGTGGTTTGGTCGTGTCGGTCATCGTCTTTCCTCCCGCGCGGCGATCGCCACGCATCCTGAGCGCTTGATAACACGGATTGTCGCTTGTCAGCCTACCAGCCGATACCGCGCAGGGCGCGCTCCCGCGACGGCGGCGGGTTGCGGCTGGTAAAAGTCCGGCCGTTCTGCGTGCACGTGTAAACCGGCTGCCTGAATTCGCCCCACCGCCGCGGCTCGGTTTCGTCGTAGCTTTGCGAGCAGATCATCTCGTCCTTCCTCGCCGCTTCTTCCGGGGTCTTGACGCCGGGAAGGTCGGTGAAGGGATCGCTTCTGTCGTTGACAGTGAACGCGCCCAGCGGCTGCCCGAACGCCACCGGCGGCAGCGCCATGAGGAAAACAGCGAGGAGGCAGGTCAACGGGCGGAGTTTGAAGGGCTTGTTCATCGCTGGTCTTCCGATCGGCGCGCAATATCGCCGCTTTGGAGTACCCCGGCGGGCAAACATGCGTTATAGCGCACTCACAGTCTGTGCGGTTTCATGTGGGGTCTTCGATGGCAAATGCAATACGATATCACGAGGGCGACATCCCGGCGGCGGATGCGGCGCGCTACACGGGTGCAATCGCGATCGACACCGAGACGCTCGGTCTGATCCCGCGTCGCGACCGGCTCTGCGTCGTCCAACTCTCGCCCGGCGACGGAACGGCCGACGTCATCAAGATTGCCGCCGGCCAGACGCGCGCCCCCAATCTCGTCGCGATGCTGAGCGACCCGTCCCGCCAGAAGATCTTTCACTATGGCCGCTTCGACATCGCCGTGCTGTTTCACACCTTCGGCGTCACCTGTTCGCCCGTGTTCTGCACCAAGATCGCCTCGCGGCTGACGCGGACCTACACCGATCGGCACGGGTTGAAGGACAACCTGAAGGAACTGCTCGAAATCGACATCTCCAAGCAGCAGCAATCCTCCGATTGGGCCGCGGAAACGCTGTCGCCGGCGCAGCTCGAATATGCCGCCTCCGACGTGCTGCATCTGCATGCGCTGCGCGACAAGCTCATGGCGCGGCTCGTTCGCGACGGCCGGCTGCAGCACGCCGAGGCCTGCTTCGCCTTTCTGCCGACGCGCGCCAAGCTCGATCTGCTCGGCTGGGAGGAAACGGATATCTTCGCCCACAGCTGAGGCACCGGTGGCGGGATCTGCGGGCATCCGGGTAACATCCGATTAACCGCGCCTCTTTATCCTTGGCTGCAGAGTCTATCGATTTTGCAATCAGGACAATTGCATGCTCCCGCCGCTTCAGCAGTCAACCGGCCTTTTTGCGTCCGAACAGCTTCGCACGATGCTCGAAGACATCGAGGCACGGCGGAAGGAGGCCGAGGACAAGGCCGCGGGCAAGGAAAAGAATGACAAGATCGTCGGAACACACCCCGATCCGGTCTCGGCGGCGGCGAATGAAAAGATCAACGCCCACTTTTTTGGCGCAAGGAAGGGCGATCCGGATCCGATGGCGACCCTGATCGCACGCTTCACGTCGGCGTTGGGCCTGTCGCAAGGTCATGACGAGCCGAGCAGAACCTTTGCGCAACGGCTCGGCGACGCTGTGGCAATGCTGGAGTACCAGAAAGCCGATTCTCTTGGAGAGCCCGTCAAGATCTCGCTGAATTCGCTCGGAGTAACCGAAGAAGACGTCATCTCCGTCCTCAATGGCGGGGCAACGGCCGACACCGATCCCAGGGCGAAAATGGCCGCACGCTTTGCCAAGGAAGCCGGTTTGACCGGCGAGGAGAAGGATTTCGGCGAACAGATGTCCGCTGCGCTGATGTCAATGCGTGCGACCTTGCCTGAAAACGTCGATCGTCTCGAAGAGAAAACCGGCCTGAAGGCGCTTGGCCTGAAGGCACAGGACGTCATCGAAGCGATCGCCAATCCCTGGAGTGAGGCGGCGCGGAAGATAAAGGCGGCGCTGGCCGAGAAGGCCGAAGACGACAAGTCGATGACGCGGGAGATGCGCAAGGTGCTCCAGCGTCTTGAGGATGTGGCGGATCCGAAGACCGTCGAGGAGCTGAAGCAGCGTGATGCGAGGTCCGAACCGGGCAGGGTCGAGGACGCGGAGACCAAGGCCGAGCGCAAGCAGGACATCCAGAACCTGGAAAACGCCGACAAGCTCGAAAACGTCCGCGAACAACAGGACGCCGTGAAGGAACATCTCGAGGATGTCGTGAGTGCCGGTGACGCAACCGCTTCCACCAATGACAGCCTTCAGATCATTCAGGTTCTTGCGTCCGAACCGATGGAGCAAGCCGACATTGACGATGCGCCGGGAAGCGGCGACGCTCCGGGTGAGAACGTTGCGGCAAATCTGTCGAACGTTGCTCCGGGCGCGCAGCCCGAGGCCGCGGCGCGCGATCTCCTGCCTCTGTCCGATGCGATCGAGCAAGGCGCGGTACTCGTGCTTCCCATCGACGATATCGGGATTTACGAACTGCTGAGACGGAGGGCCGCCTGAAACAGGCGCGTCTGACGCTCTGATCGAGCCTTTTTCCTAGGGCCCGCTCTTGCGCACGATCCCGACCCGCGCGAGGACCGCTTGCGGAATCTCGTAGCGGCGGATGATGTCGCGCTGGTCGCGCAGGCCGCAGATCTCGCGCTGGATGAAGAAGGCCCAGACGGCATCCGCCGCCGAGTCCAGCAGTTCCTCGCGCAGTTTCGCCGCGCACCCGGGCCCCGCATCTGTTCTCAACCGCTCCAGCGCCTTTTCGACTTTGAGCCCATGGCGCCCAAGCGCGTCAGCACGTTCGGCCATCAATTCGTATTCGAGCACGTTGATGCCGGAGAACGTCGGTCGGGCAAGCGACTGCGGCGGGCGCACGGACATGGGGACCTCCAATCATGCTGGCCAAGCTTACCCGAAGATCGGCAAGGACAGGGCGAAGTGCAAGCCGAAAAAGACATCGAGCCTGCGCGCTGCTGATCCGCCGGCCAAGCTTCGGTTCCGCAATCCTGTACGATCCCCGCATTCGATGTCCGCCCGGGGACAAGGCGCCGCACGGGGTTGCCGACCGATCCGGCTTTACCGATTGTTAACCATGCGGTGCGTAATTTGGCTTATTGATTGTCCTGCGCGACATCCAAACAGGAATCCGGGGCCCGGTCCCATCGTGTCGCGCATCGCCAGTTCCCGTGGCTCGGTTCCCGGCCACGCGTACAGGGCCCGCACCGGGCGGGCCGGCCAGTCATCAGCTCATGGGCGCGCATGATGCTCCCCCACCTTGAACATGGATCGTTGGAGAGCGGCATCGTGCCAGTCGGATGGCGGCACGCAGAAGATGCCGGATGGAGGAAGTGATGCTGCCGCGCTTGGCGATGCAAGTCACAGTCTCGACTCCGCTGCCGGACCCGACCACCGAGGGCGGGCAACGCCCCGTGCTGTCCGCCGAGGCGCTGGCCAACCTGCGGGCGGCCTTGGTTCTTCGCCTGCTCGAGGCCATGATGCGCCAGATCGGTCAACGGGGCGACAAGGGCAACGTCGCCCATCAACTGCTCGACGTCCTGTTTGCAGCGATGAAGACGATGCCGCCCCGCGACGGCAAGGACGACGAGCCGGCCAAGCGTCTTGCCATTCTGCTTTCGCGTCTGCCGTCCGAGATGCGGCCGTCGATCGAACGGCTGCTGACGACGGCGCTGTCCGTTGCTTCAACGCGTGTGCTGATGGAGATCATCCGCAATCCCGGAGGACGGGATGCGCAGCGCTTGGCGCAGGCGCTGCTGGCCGCCACCACCGAAACGGCGACTGTCGACCGCGCGCTCGGCAAGGTCAATCCGCGCTTTGCTGGCCTGGAGGCACAGCTTGCCGCCTCGTCGCGGAATTTTGGACGGGATCAGCACTCCGGCGCGACGAACCCAGGAGCAGGCGACAGCAGGGCCTTGCAGGCGGCCTTGCGCAGGATGTTCGAGGCCGGCGCCCAAGCGCAACCAAGCCCCGGTCGTTCGCGTGGCGAGCCTGGGCAGGCGACGACGCTTGCCAGAATGGCGATGCAAGCGTCCGTCGCTGCCGGAACTGGTACGCAAGGTGCCGCCAGCGCCTTGCAGGTCTCCACGCATGGGAGCTTCGATGGCGCCCGCTTGGGCTTTGACGCGGCAAGGGCGGCGGAAGACCGCCTGACCGGTCAGTCTCTGCTGGATGCCGATGCGGGCGACCGGCAAACAGGCAAAGCCAATTCCTTGGGGCGCCCCCCCGAGCACGCCGCCAACAGCGCCGCCGTGAACGCGCCTGCCGTCGGAGCCCGAGCCTCGCAGGAAAGCGTGCAGCGACTGATCGCCGGCCTCATTGCCAACCTGACGGACGGCGAAGCGCTCGTCCTGCGCCTGCTGCTGGAGGCGCCGCTGCCCGAGGCGCCGGATGCCGTAAACCAATCACCGCTGCCCGAACCCGCCATTGACGATCCAGCCGCAGACCGGCGGGCATTCGACGCAAAGCCGGGCGCGACCGACCGGCCGGTCGGGAACGAGCCGGGACCGCCCAGACCATTGCCGACGGAAGACGCCGGCGACGACGCAGGCCCCGCTGCCGTGCCCGCCGCGCTGCGGGAGGAGGAGAGCGTCGAGGGGCCGCAACCGAGGACCGAGCAGGGCGAGAAGTTCGTCCGAACTGCCGCAAATGCAGTGCCGCAATTGGATCGGCCGCTGGAGCGGCTTCCCATCCCGCTGGCGTTGCGGGACGGAATTGGCTTTCCCGTTGTTCCCCACCAGCCCGCGCAGGACGACATCGACAGCGAAAAGGCTCCGCGGCCGGATGAGGGCAACGAGGAAGAGACATCTGATAGGGGCGGCGACAACCAATCCGGCGACGGCAAGGAAGACGCAAGCGACGAGGATCAGCAGACGCAAGAGCCGGCCGATACCGATCCCGATCTCGCGCGTCGCCGCAGCAGGATGGAGGAGTTCGTCGGTCCGCCCGACCCGGGCTTTGCCTTCTACCAGCGGCTCGGGGAGTACTGGACCTGAGCGCCGGCGGTGACCTGCCCTGTGCGGCGCTTTGAGCATGAAAAAGCCCGCGGGGATCGCTCCCCGCGGGCTTGATGTTTCAACCAACGCCGAGATTATTCTGCGTTGCCGCGGTTCTTCAGAGCCGCGCCGAGGATGTCGCCGAGCGAAGCGCCCGAGTCGGACGAACCGAACTGTGCGACGGCTTCCTTCTCTTCGGCAATTTCCAGCGCCTTGATCGAAAGCTGGATCTTGCGATCCTTCTTCGAGAAGTTCAGGACGCGCGCGTCGACGGTCTGGCCGACGGAGAAGCGCTCCGGACGCTGTTCGTCGCGGTCACGCGAAAGGTCGCCGCGGCGGATGAACGCGGTGATGTCCTCGTGGTCGACGAGCTTCACTTCGATGCCGCCGTCGTTGATGGCGATGACTTCGCAGGAGACGACAGCGTTCTTGCGCAGATCGCCGGAAGCGGCAGCTTCGCCGACCGCGTCACGGCCGAGCTGCTTGATGCCGAGCGAGATGCGCTCCTTGTCGACGTCCACATCGAGAACGACAGCCTTGACGACGTCGCCCTTGTTGTACTCCTCGATGACCTGCTCGCCCGGACGGTTCCAGTCGAGGTCGGAAAGGTGGACCATGCCGTCGACGTCGCCTTCGAGGCCAATGAACAGGCCGAATTCGGTCTTGTTCTTGACTTCGCCTTCGACTTCGGTGCCGGCCGGGTGGCTGTGCGCGAAGGCTTCCCACGGGTTCTCGAGCGTCTGCTTGAGGCCGAGCGAGATGCGGCGCTTGGTCGGGTCGACTTCCAGAACGACAACGTCGACTTCCTGGCTCGTGGACAGGATCTTGCCGGGGTGTACGTTCTTCTTGGTCCAGGACATTTCGGAGATGTGGATCAGGCCTTCGATACCCGGCTCCAGTTCGACGAACGCACCGTAGTCGGTGATGTTCGTAACCGTACCGGAGATCTTCTTGCCGGTCGGGTACTTCGTGCCGATGCCATCCCACGGATCGCTCTCGAGCTGCTTCATGCCGAGCGAGATGCGGTGGGTTTCCTGGTTGATGCGGATGATCTGAACCTTGACCTGCTGGCCGATGGACAGGATCTCCGACGGATGGTTGACGCGGCGCCAGGCCATGTCGGTGACGTGCAGCAGGCCGTCGATGCCGCCGAGGTCGACGAACGCACCGTAGTCGGTGATGTTCTTGACGACGCCGTCAACAACCTGGCCTTCTTCGAGGTTCTGGACGATTTCAGACCGCTGCTCGGCGCGCGACTCTTCGAGAACCGTGCGGCGCGAAACGACGATGTTGCCGCGGCGCTTGTCCATCTTGAGGATTTCGAAGGGCTGCGGATTGTGCATGAGCGGCGTGACGTCGCGGATCGGACGGATGTCGACCTGCGACCGCGGCAGAAAGGCGACGGCGCCGTCGAGATCGACGGTGAAGCCACCCTTGACCTGGTTGAAGATGACTCCTTCGACGCGCTCGCCAGCTTCGAACTTGACTTCGAGCTTGGCCCAGCTCTCTTCGCGGCGAGCCTTTTCGCGCGAGAGAACAGCCTCGCCGAGCGCGTTTTCGATGCGCTCGACATAGACCTCGACTTCGTCGCCGACCTTCAGCGTGCCGTCCTTGGACTTGGCGCCGAATTCCTTGAGCGCGATGCGGCCCTCGACCTTGAGGCCGACGTCAACGATTGCGACATCCTTCTCGATGGCGGTAATGATGCCCTTGGTGACGTAGCCTTCGGCCAGGTCGTGGGTGGCAAACGATTCCTGCAGGAGGGCTGCGAAATCGTCGCGCGTGGGATTAGCTTGGGACATGGAAACTCCTGGTGTGCCGGATGAAGGCACGCGCGCCGGGGGTTAGCGTTGACGACGAGCGAGGCACGTCCGCTTCCCGAAGGGGAAGCCAAACCGGCGCGGGGACGGCAATCGCTCTACTGCTTAAGGGCGGCGTCGACGATGGATTTCGCCGCCAAAAACGCCGCCTCTATACTCATTTCCGAGGTGTCAAGCAAGTGCGCGTTTTCCGCGGGGCGCAGCGGGCTGTCGGCGCGGCCCATGTCGCGTTCGTCCCGCCGGCGCACATCCTCGTACACGGCGTCGTAGTCCGCCTTGCCGCCATTGGCGATGATCTCGTCGTAGCGGCGACGGGCCCGGACCTCGGGCGAGGCCGTCACGAAGAGTTTCACGGTGGCGTCCGGGCAGACGACCGTGCCGATGTCACGCCCGTCGAGCACCGTACCGGGCTGCCGCAAGGCAAACGCCCGTTGCGCCTCGACCAGCGCGCGTCGCACGGCAGGCATAACGGCGATTTTCGAGGCGGCCTCTCCGATCTCGTGGGCGGAAAGCACAGCACGGTCCAGGCCTGACAAATCGAGATTGCGGGCAACCTCGACCGCAACCGCTTCGTCATCGAGCGGCAGGCCGCCGTCGAGCAGCGCCTTGGCTGTGGCGCGGTAGGTCAGGCCGGTATCCAGGTGATGAAAGCCGTAAAGCTCGGCGATGCGGCGTGACAATGTGCCCTTGCCGGCAGCCGCTGGACCGTCGATGGCAATCGTCGGCATTGGGAATCCTTGCTTGAAAAACCGCCTTCGCCGTCCGTGTTATCGGAAAATGCGGCGCGGCGCCAATGGCCCATGGACGGCTGCTTACGCGTTACAGTCCTCGATCTGCGCCCCGAGCCCCGTCATCAGTCCCATGAACTCCGGAAAGCTCGTGGCGATCATCGTCGCGTCGTCCACCGTCACCGGATGTTCGGACACCAGGCCCATGACGAGAAAGCTCATGGCGATGCGGTGGTCGAGATGGGTGGCCACCGCGGCACCCGAAGCGTTGCCGAGGCCCTTGCCGTCGGGCCGTCCGCGCACGACCAGCGATGCCTCGCCCTCGTCGCAGTCGACGCCGTTGAGCTTCAGCCCGACGGCGACGGCAGACAGCCGGTCGCTTTCCTTCACCCGCAGTTCCTCCAGCCCGTTCATCACCGTCGTCCCCTTGGCGAAGGCGGCGGCGACGGCGAGGATCGGATACTCGTCGATCATGGAGGGTGCGCGGTCCTCCGGCACGGTGATGCCCTTCAGTTCGGAATGGCGCACACGCAGGTCGGCCACGTCCTCGCCGCCGGCAAGGCGCGCATTCAATATTTCGATGTTCGCGCCCATCTCCTGCAGCGTCAGGATCAGCCCGGTCCGCGTCGGATTCATCAAGACGTTGAGGATGGTGACGTCCGAACCAGGGACGAGCAGGGCGGCCACGAGCGGGAAGGCGGTGGAGGACGGGTCGCCGGGCACGTCGATCACCTGGCCGGTCAATTTCCCCTGGCCTTCCAGGCGGATCGTGCGGACGCCGCTTGCATCCGTCTCGACGCTCAGGTTCGCACCAAAACCCTGCAGCATCTTCTCCGTGTGGTCGCGCGTCATGACCGGTTCGATCACCGTGGTGATCCCCGGCGTGTTGAGGCCGGCGAGCAGGACGGCCGACTTTACCTGGGCCGAGGCCATCGGCACCCGATAGGTGATCGGTGTCGCCGCCTGTGGCCCGCGGAGCGTTACCGGCAGGCGGTCGCCGTCTGCCGCCTTTACCTGCACGCCCATCTCGCGCAGCGGGTTCAGCACGCGCCCCATCGGGCGTTTGGTCAGAGAGGCGTCGCCGAGGAAGGTCGAATCGAAATCGTAGACGCCGACGAGGCCCATCATCAGGCGGCAGCCGGTGCCGGCATTGCCGAAGTCGAGCGCAGCCTCGGGCGCAAGCAGCGCGCCGTTGCCGACCCCGTTGATGATCCAGACGTCGCCCTCTTTGCGGATCTTCGCGCCCATCGCCCGCATGGCCTTGCCGGTGTTGATCACGTCCTCGCCCTCGAGCAGGCCGGTGATCCGAGTCTCGCCGCTGGCAAGCCCGCCGAACATGAAGGCGCGATGCGAGATCGACTTGTCGCCCGGGATGCGGACGGTTCCCGAAAGGGCGGTCGATGACTTGCGTGCGGTTGCGGGCTTTGGCGGGGTACCATGCGACATGGAACGGAGATCCTCTATTCAGACCGTGCGGGACGGCCGGCCGATCTGCGAACGCGATTGTCCTGGCGCCATCCCCCATCGAAGGTGTGCGGCTTGCTAGCACAAAGCACCGGAAGCGTCATCCACCTTGCCGCGGAAAAGCCGTCGCGAATTTCATGGCCGCCCGGACCCGCTAACGGCCGGCAAAGTTAGGCTTTGACAGCGGCGGGCAAGACGATTATGGGAGCCGGCTAATTCTTTTTCTCGATCACCTGCCGGTTATCCGGCTTCGCCGGAAATATTCGGCCATTCAAGAGGCTTTGACTGTGGCAAAACCGGAACTTGGAACCAAGCGCATTGACCCGGAAACCGGCCGTAAGTTCTACGACCTGAACCGCGATCCGATCGTTTCGCCCTACACGGGCAAGTCCTATCCGCTCTCCTTCTTTGAGGAAACCTCCGCGGCCGCCGTTCTGGAGAAGGATGAGGACGAAGAGGTCAATGAGGTCGATACGGAGAACCCGGACGTCGAACTGGTTTCGCTCGAGGACGCTGATGACGAGGCGGCGGGCGGCGACGATCTGCCGGACCTGGACGACGAAGACGTCGAGATCGGCGACGAGGACGATACCTTCCTCGAGCAGGACGAGGATGACGACGACGACGACATGAGCGGCATCATCGGCGTCACCGGCGACGACGAGGAAGTCTAAGATCTTGTTTTTCCGGCCGGAATCAAAAAAATCCGGCCGGAGAGAATTTTTCGGCTTGCCATCTTCGGAAACCGGAAGTATGAAGCCGCACCTGCCGGGGAAACACACCGGCTCGGTATCCCGGAACCGGCCTCGCCGGACCCTTGATGGGGCTATAGCTCAGCTGGGAGAGCGCTTGCATGGCATGCAAGAGGTCAGCGGTTCGATCCCGCTTAGCTCCACCATTCCCTTTGTGACTTCAAAAACAAAAGCGTATTCAAATGGTTAGCTGATTGGCTGCCTGATCGCTCAGAACAGGTCAGACCAGTGCTTCAGACCGATCCAACGGGATGATGCTCGACATGCTCGCAGCCATCGCCCGTAAGGACTACGAGGACCGCAGGAGGCGGCAGGCGCAAGGGATAGCGAAGGCGAAAGCAGAAGGCGTCTACAGGTGGGACCTGAGGACATCGAGCGGAATGAAACCATCATGCAGATGCTCGCCAACAAGCAGAGTTGGAATAGCATTGTGAAGGCAACCGGCTGCTCTCGTTCTGCGCTCTCGCGCTTGGCGAAAAGGGCAGGCGAAGGCGCATAACTCGCGAGTGTGTTATGCGTTCATGCTCGATGGGGCGATAGTGCTTTTTCATGGCGCGATCATGGTAAAGCACGGTGCCGGAAACCTCCCCGCTTCGCGCCCCACGAGCGGACGTTGTAGTATCCTTTGCGTCTGTACTATGGTTGATGGGTTGCAGCTACGCGGAACTACTGGATTTGGCACGTCAACCAACGGCTTGGAAGGTCATACTATTCGCCGTGGCGTTTGGTCCACCGATAGGCGTAATCTTCTTACTGGTACCTTTTTGGGTTCGAAACTGGGAGGATGTCGGGTTCATCTTGCTTATGGGGTACCTCTTGGGCTTGGTGCCATCCCTAATAGGCGGAGCTTTATTCGCCGCGTTGCGACCCTACCTCGGCTCAGGATATTGGTGTGCAGGCTTCTCCGGTGGAACCGCCACTGCAATCTGCGCGATCCTTCTCCTCGGTACGAGCACGTGGCCCTCAGCCATCATCTACTTGGCGGGTTTCGCTGGAGTATTGCCTGCGCTTGGCGCGAGGTTACTGGCCCAGCGATGGTTCTCCGCAGCGCAGGACAACCCTGATGTAGTGTAGGGGGCGGATGACCGCTTAGGGCGTCTGCGGTCAAGGCAAGATGACAGGTCGGTGCTATTCCCCAGGCATCGTGCTTGGAAGCCTGCGATGGCAACCTCACCGCTTCAACGCACGCCATCGGGGTGACGGACGGTGCAGCAATTGTGGGCCACAGTGACCGCAGCGGCTTGAATGAACCCGCCGAAGCTAAGTCCTGGAATGTTTCACATCCGACATGGGGCGGCCGCACGGTCGGGGCACTCAAAAGCACGGGAGGCGAGATGCTGGCATCGCGACACCATGTTTGCGGCACAGCTCCGAGACCGGCGGGCCCGCCTCGTGCTCCTTCAGAATGCCGATCATTGGGCGCGCCCTGCCGGGCCACCTGGCGAATCGGGCGCTGTGGAAGGCAGCGCGCGGTCAGAAGTGTTCGCCGGACTTGAAAGGGCCTACCCGGGTGCTGGCGGCGACGAGATAGGCGGTGGACCAGCCGATGAACAGGAAGCCGTTTATGCCTTCGAGTGCAGCAAGGACGCGCCACTCATGCGCCGGGACGATGTCGCCATAGCCGATGGTCGAAAACGTCACGATGGAAAAATACAACGCCGTCTCGAAGTCAGGCAGCAGGCCGATTGCCAGATAGCATGCCGCCCAGAGCCATATCTCCACGGCCAGCACGACGAACAGGCCCATGACGGTGCTGATCATCGCAACCACCCGGCTGCGATGGCCGTGCATCCGGAAGCGCGCGACCATTCGCGACATTATCTTCGTTACGGCCATCAACCCAAAGGTGTGAATGAGAACCGTTATCGTGATAATGACGCTCCCAACCGCCAGATTGTTGACCATTCCCATCACTCCGCGCTTGCCGATAGCTCAGGATAATGCCGGAAGAGACAATCTGGGAATTCTCTGAAGCGCGCCGCGGCCGCCTTCGGCTTCGCTTCCGGCGCCTCAAGTCCTTGTCTCAGCGCCTGTCGTGCGCGCAATACCGCTGCACATCTTTGCGCGAGATCCTTTAGGGCGTTGTTACGATGACGGCCGAGCAGTTTTCGTCGCCTCCTCGCCAATAGCTGTGCGGCGCGCTTGAATCAAAATACATTGCATCGCCCTCTTCGAGCGACACGTCTTCGCCGTCAACATTCACATTCAATCGCCCCTTGAGAACATAAATGAACTCGGCGCTTCCATGCCGATGCGGCTGTGACGGCTTCCCAGGCCCGGCAAACTCCGCGAGGTAGGCATCCATACGCCGGTCGGCAATTGGATAGTCCAGGCTCTCGAACGAATAGGACGGATGTTCCTCGGCTCCGGGCGGGATCGGCAAACGCAGACGATCGCCTTTTCTGGTCACAGCAATACGCGGACCTTCCTTCGTGAAAAAATGATCGAGATCAACGCCGAAGACCAGCGCGATGCGAACAAGGGTCGGAAGCGTGGGAAAGAGTTGCCCTCGCTCGATCTTCGAAAGCATGGCCGGCGACAGGCCGGTGTGCTCGCCGAGTTGCACGAGGCCCATCTTCTTCTCAGAGCGCAGGGCCTTGATGCGAGGGCCGATCCGGTAGCGTTCGAGTTCGTCGGCAAGGGTGTCGGACAGCATGCTTTTCTCTCCTTTTCACGGGGTGACAATCGCCGACCGAGTTTTGAACTGTCAATAGAAAACTAGTTCATGTCACGAAAATTTGACTGGCGTGATAATTCATTTTCGCCGTATGAAATCTCGTCGCCTGTCGATGTGCGGGCAGACCTCTAACCAAGGGAGAAAGTCGATGAGGATGAATAACCTGTTCGCCGCTGCAGTGATGGCCATGGCAGCCGGCGGCATGTCCGCACATGCGGCAGAGAAGGATATCGTCGATACGGCTGTCGGCGCCGGTCAATTCAAGACCCTGGCGGCTGCCCTCGACGCCGCGGGATTGGTCACCACTCTGAAAGGCGCCGGTCCGTTTACGGTTTTCGCACCGACCGATGAGGCCTTCGCCAAGCTTCCAGCGGGGACCGTCGAGGACCTGCTGAAACCGGAAAACAAGCAGAAACTCGTTGACGTGCTGACCTATCACGTTGTCGCCGGCAAGGTGATGGCAGCCGATGTCGGCAAGCTCAAAGAGGCCAAAACCGTCAATGGCAAAGCCATTGGCATCCAGGTGGATGGCAGCTCGGTGAAGATCAATGATGCCAATGTGACGGCAGCCGACATCGGCACGTCCAACGGAGTGATCCACGTGATCGACACGGTTCTGCTGCCGCCGCAAGGCTGACACCGTTGCGAGATGGCGCCTGCATGCAACGGGCTATAGCCAGCTTGGCAGGTTGTGCCGCTCTCGTCTGTATTGGGCCTTGTTGAGTCCGCCCGACAACAGGCGCAACAGACACGGCACCGGGGAGGGATCGCCTGACAGCGATCCCTCCCTAAACCCTACGCTATTTCCAGATGGGTTTGGTCGTCTGCGGTCAGTGTCGGATCGCATGTCTTTGTCCCGAAACCGGTTTCCACGTTCGGTCGATTTTGGTTTGAGGCTCGGCTTCATTAATGACTCTTATGGTTTTTCAGCGGCGGCCTTCGCACCCGCTATTGCCGGGATCCTCTTTCGTCCGGGAGAATGGTATCGACAGCTGAACAAACCATCATGGCGACCGCCAGACTGGCTGTTTGTCACGGACATCCCCTATATCCGAACCTGCGAGGGCTTCGCTTATCTTGCTGTCGTCATCGATCTCTTTTCCCGCCGCGTTATCGGCTGGGCACTGCAGCGTCGCCAAACCACGGACGTCGTATTGCAGGCTCTGCTCATGGCGGTG
>NZ_JBHEEW010000015.1:0-132900 GCF_041930185.1 Mycoplana ramosa
TAGCAGCTGTGCGCATCAAATAAAATCAATGACTTATACTGGAGAAGGTTGGACGTCAGACCCATCCCCTCCGCCATCCATTTCGCGCTCTCGTTGTTCGAGGAGAGTGTGCACAGCGGCCTGATTGAGACCGTTTGCGAACTGTCGTGACCCCAACCAAGGACAAGACGCATGGGGTGAAGGTGGGTCTGCTCTTTGACCAGGACGTGGAAGATGCGCTTGCGCAAGCGTGCGGCGATTTCAAATGGAAGCGTGAATACGCGATCGCGCTGATCGTTCGGGAGTGGCTGGAGGAGAGCGGCTATCTGCCGATCCACGACCGCGACGGAAGTGCCGGAACGCAGGAGACGGCCTGAGCGCCCCGGTGCGAGGGTTGGCCGTCTTTGCCTGTCCAGACAGAGGTTCTCGCCAGTTCGAATCCCTCCGACTTCTGACGTACGACGACGGCGCCCACGAAGGCGCCGCCAGGAAATGACCGGACAGAGCGCGGTGTAGCCGCGAAACGCTGCTCAGCGCACCAGCCGGATCGCGCCAGGATTGTTGATCGTATTGTCGGCCAGTTCCGTTTTGCAGTCGATCTTGAAGGTGCTGTTGCCGATCATCGTGATTTCTTGCGCGACAATGCGGACGCACTCACCGCAGGTCGTGCCACTCCCGGCATACTTGATCTCCTTCGACGCCGGCATGTAGATGATGCCGGTCAGCGAGGAGGCGCTGTTGCCGTTGATGACGGCGGTCTGGGTATTGTTCCTGGCCGCGACGATGACAAAGCCGGCCCAGGGGCCGCTTGTGGCCGCGGTGACGTGAAAGTTCGCCCCGCCGTGAATGTCGATCTGGGCGCCGTTGAGCAGGAAGAAGGTCACCCCGTCTCCGCTGATGATCGACTGGGCGGTAAACTTCAGGACGCCACCGTCGATGATATAGTTCCCCGGTTCCAGGCGGACTTTTCCCTTGACCTCCAGGTCACGGTAGGTGCCGGGTTTCAAGGTGACGCTGTAACCGTCCGGCACCTTGTTCGGCGTCTTGCCGGTGCCGTTGCAGTCGCCGTTGCCGCCGCCATTTCCGACGAAGTTCTGGCCGCACCCAGCCAGGCTGACCAGACTCCCCACCGTCGGCATGGCCTTCCTCTTGAACGGGTCCGGTGTTGGCGGCACGCCCTCCCGCGCCTTGCCGCAGGCAAGATTGACACTGGCAAGCGTTGTCGACACCTTGCCGCTTGCATAAAGACACTCAGCCTTCAGGGTGGCGGCACCGCCCACATAGATGGATTGTGCGTCGACGGAGTTGGAAGTGATCGTGCAGTTGGAGGTGTCGACGATCGCGCTTCCGCTGACATCGACGGCGCGACTGGCCGTCGGGTGGAGGGCCAGCATGCAGGCCTCCTTGTCCAGCGCGCGCACCGCAACGCTTTCTCGGCTGATCTGATAGGGACGCAGACCCCAGAAAAGCGGATCGTAGTCCGCCGTGTACGATGCGGTGGCAGCCGGTTCCAGGCCTATCTCCGAGAATTCGACCTGGATCGTCGCTCCTTCGTCCGGGTCGGAAAGCTTCTCTGCTTCCAGGTTGGAGCGTCGTCCAAAATTGGCGAAGAACAACGCGTTGGCCGAAGCCCGCGCGTCGCTTTCGCTCTCTCCTTCGGCAAAGGATTTGACGGCGGTGATCGCCGCCGCATCCAGCGCCGCCTGCATCTTGGAGCTTTCCTTCACGGCGGACGTCACGTTCACTGCCACCGAACCGGCGAGGAAGAGGACCGGAAGCAGCAGGGCAGTCATCATGCCAAAATTGCCGGCGTCATCCTCGATAAGGCGCCCTATTTTGCGTGCAGAGACCCCATTCATCTCGATTCACGTCGTGCGTGATGCTTATCTAAATTAGTCCCGGTCTATTTATCTACCGTTAGCGCGATTGCTAAAATTGCAGATGCCTTGGCCGCAGTGTCCCGTATTCCTCCAACCCGTCCGCAACGGCGCTCAGCACCTCGCCCGCACGGGGCGACTTCGCCGCATAACCTGGAGTGCGGGTTCACGAATCATTTACCGCTGGTTGCCGTCGCCCTGCTTGCACGACCTGCCTGCTTCGTTGACCATGGGCAAAGCTTTTGGTGGGACATCGGAGGCGAACTTGAAAATCGGGAACAGGCCGGAAAAGGCCGTGACAGTCGTGCAGCAGAACGGAAGATGGATCGTGACCGTGCGCATCGACGACAACACCGTGCACACGGCGTTCCTGACGGAGGAGGAAGCCAGGCGGTTCGAGGCATTCCAGCAAAGGAAGCACGAGATCAGGTGAGATCGATCGGATCAAGCGATCGGGCCCCGCCCGCGGCGGTTCGTCGTGCCGACATTGCCGTCGCATTTTTGGCACCGGCAAGCAGGCGCGCGGCTCAGCTGCGAGGTTCGGCCTTCGTGCCGTGAGAAAGCCGCACTTGCCGGCTCTTCTGGTTGCGTCGGCATGATCGGAATGCCGACTGCCGGTTTCGCCCATTTGCAGCCGATATCTGTTATCCACTATCCACAAACGGGGGCGCAGTGATTCGCGGCCGCGGACGACCGAGGCAACGCGCCGCCCCCGATGCTACGAGGAGACACACATGACGAATGCCCGCCCCTACGAGATTGCGGAGATGCGGCCGAAGATCACCGTGATCGGTGTCGGCGGCGGTGGCGGCAACGCCGTCAACAACATGATCGCGGAAAACCTGCAGGGGGCGGAGTTCGTCGTCGCCAACACCGACGCCCAGGCCCTGACCATGTCCAAGGCCTCGCGGATCATCCAGCTCGGCGCCGATGTCACCGGCGGCCTCGGAGCGGGCGCCCATCCGGAGATCGGTCGCGCCGCGGCGGAAGAATCGATCGACGAGATCATGGATCACCTGTCCGGCACGCATATGTGCTTCGTCACCGCCGGAATGGGCGGTGGGACGGGCACCGGTGCGGCTGCGGTGATTGCGCAGGCCGCCCGCAACGCCGGCATCCTCACCGTCGGCGTCGTCACCAAGCCCTTCAGCTTCGAGGGGCGCAAACGCATGCAGATGGCCGAGGAGGGCATCGCGCGCCTGCGCGAGAGCGCCGATACCGTCATCGTCATTCCGAATCAGAATCTCTTCCGCGTCGCCACCGCCAACACGACCTTTGCCGATGCCTTCATCATGGCCGACCGCGTGCTCTATTCCGGCGTCAGCTGCATCACCGACCTGATCGTCAAGGAAGGCCTGATCAACCTCGATTTCGCCGATGTCAGAGCGGTGATGAAGGACATGGGCCGCGCGATGATGGGGACGGGCGAAGCCACCGGCGAGGGCAGGGCGATGAAGGCGGCCGAGGCTGCGATCGCCAACCCGCTGCTGGATGAAGCCTCGATGAAGGGCGCGCAGGGCGTGCTGATCTCGATCTCCGGCGGGATGGACATGACCCTCTTCGAGGTGGATGAAGCCGCCTCCCGCATTCGCGACGAGGTCCATCACGATGCCAACATCGTGGTTGGCGCGATCTTCGACCAGGAACTGGCCGGCAAGTTCCGGGTGTCGGTGGTGGCCACCGGTCTGGGTGCTGCCGATGCGGAAACGGCCGCCGTCGATGCCCCCGTCGTGGTCAACTTCCAGCGCTAGGCCATTGCGCGCAAAAGCGCGCAACGGTTTTGCGAAAAGGAGCCCGGTACCGATTGGTGCCGGGCTTTTTTCGTTTGCCGCCACGATCAGAAGTTTCGTTGAAACCGGATCACGCCGCCCCAGTCCTCGGCGTCCGGGCCGGCCTTCTCGTCCATCTTGTTGCGATAATTCAGTTCCGGCGTGACGGTGAAGCCGGGGACGACCGTGTAGGACAGATTGAGCGAGGCTTCGGCATCGCCGCCGTCGTCGAAATTCGCCGAGGCATTCATCGTCGCCTTCTCGGTCATCTTGAAGGAGCCGCCGACCCAGAGCGCCCAGTCGCCGCTCCAGCGCGCATAGGTGTTGGCCGCGTCGCCATCGGTGTTCCACCCACCCATGGCAAAGAGGTCGACGGGGCCGAGGCTGCCATCCAGCCGCAGCTTGATCGCGCCCGCCTCCATCGACGCGTCGTAGCCGCCGACGGCGCGGATGTCGAACGCATCGGCGTCGTATCCGCCGGCGACGACCAGGTCCGGCATGTAATCGTCGTCACCCCGGCTGTCCGGCAAGGCCGGGGAGGCGTTGTCGTCGCTGCCGTCTTCGGCGGCGACGGCGAAGGCAAAGCCCGCCTCCGTGTCATAGGTATAGCGCACCTGGGTGCGGCCGAAGTCGCCATAGTCGACGTCGTAGTAGTCCTTGATGGTGTTGCCCGCGTCGCCGGTGAACTCGGTATAGAGCGTATCCGAGAAGCCGAACCGCAAGCCGCCCAGCTCGAGATAGATGTTTTCCAGGTTGATCTCGGTCGGCCCGTTGTCGTCGTTCTGGATCTCCGCCTCCGCAAAGGTGGTCAGCGGGCCGTATTCGGTATCGGTCGCAGTGCTGGCGCGCAGGTCGAGACGGGCGCGCGTGGACCAGGAATCACCGCCGCCGCCGGGAAAGGTGTCCTGCTGGTTGGGATCGCCAGCGGCCGCCTCGACGCGGAGATAGCCGCCGATCTTCAGGCAGGTTTCGGTCCCGGGAATGAAGAAATACCCTTCTCCGAAGGCGTCGCAGACGCGGACATAGGCCGAAGGTTCCGGCGGCGTGGCGACGACGGCGTCGTCCGCGCGCGCCTCGGCGGTGGCAAAGGCCACAGCGCAGGCCAGCAGGATACGTCCTGTACGCATTGCCGCCTCCGTTGAGAACCGGCGGAATGGAAACCCAGCCGCGCCTTTCCCTGCGCCTCGCGCGCACACGCGGAAACATTCAGTCTGCGCACATTCTGTCGAAGAATCGAATCGTTTCTTGGGGTGGGCAGTTCGGGGCGGACTAGTTTTCGCTGGGTCGCCCGCGTTCGATGTCGCCCACGCCGAACTCCACGCGGACACTGCCACCGATCTTGATGCAGGTTTCGGTGCTGCCGAGCCTGGAGTAGCCGGGGCCGAACGCTGCGCAGGGATTGGCCTCCTCACGCGACGCCCGGTGCTCGCCGGCTCGGATCGCATCTTCCGCCCGCGCCATGGGAGCGCACGAGACGAGCGTGGCAACGGCGATGGCGCAGGATCTGATGGCGGGCATTTGCGGGTCCCCTTCGGTTGGCGAACTGTCGGCTCTGATGTTCGCCGATCGGAGCCTTGCAAGCAAGCCGGCAGCCGGCGACGGCGCGACAGCGCTCCGTGTTGCCGGATCGTCAAGTAATTCAAGCGTCAGTGGTTGTAAGTAAAAGTGTAAGATGTAAGCAATAAACGGTGGCGCCTACCGCATTCCAAAGTAAATATAAGGAACAAAATTGTAACTAAGAGACAGTTTTGTTTCTGATATGGGCGCTAATATACAATTATAATCAGTATCATAGTGAAAAATCGCTAAAAAACGGCGTGTTATTATTGCAACAAGCCTCCTCTGTGTCCGGATTGACTCAAGTAATATTTGAATTTGGCGGTTGCGCGGCGTCTGCCCGGCTGCAATGTGGCGCCCAGCAGGTCGGGGCTCCCAACCCGGACATGCGTCAGTCGGACGGATGGACGAGGAGTTCGCCCGCCGGCGCAATCAGATCAGAATTGACTGGAGGTCAAAAATGAACATCAAGAGCCTTCTCCTCGGCTCCGCTGCGGCACTCGCAGCAGTTTCCGGCGCCCAGGCCGCGGACGCGATCATCGCCGCCGAGCCCGAGCCGATGGAATACGTTCGCGTTTGCGACGCTTTCGGCAAGGGCTACTTCTACATCCCCGGCACCGAGACCTGCTTGAAGCTCGGCGGCTACGTCCGCGTTGACTTCCAGGGTGGCGACATCAACGGCCAGAACACCTTCCCCGGTGGTGGCGGCGACTCCTGGAAGAGCCGCGCCCGTCTCAACCTTCGCGTTTCGACGGCGACCGACACCGAATACGGTGCTCTTAAGACCTACGGCGAGCTGATCTTCCAGCGCGACGACAACAACAGCGACTCCAGCGACACCTACCTCGACCAGGCCTACATCGAGCTCGGCGGCGTCCTCGTCGGCTACACCTCCACGCTCTACACCGCCTTCACCGGCGACGCGGGCAACACCATCAACGACTACTATGATGTCGACTATGGTGACTTCAACCGGACGCAGATCCGTTACACCTACGACGCCGGCAACGGCTTCAGCTTCGCGCTCGCCGTCGAAGACGACAGCGACACGGACAGCGATGATGTCGCCGACTACAACGTCGCCGACGACAACTACATGCCCGACATCGTTGCTGCTGTTGGCTACAACGGCGGTGCATGGCAGCTCCGTGCCGTCGGCGGTTACGACGAGTCGATGGAAGAAGGCGCTGTCAAGGTTCGCGGCGACGTCTCGTTCGGCCAGGTTTCGCTGTTCGCGATGGCCGGCTGGAACACCGACGGCGACTTCAAGAACAACTACGCTCGCTGGGATGGCGACTGGGCCGTCTGGCTCGGCGGCTCCTACAGCCTGACCGAGAAGGCCAAGCTGAACGCTTCGGTCAACTTCGACGACGGCGACAACGTCGAAGCTGCCGTCAACGTGGCCTACCAGGTCGTTCCGGGCTTCTCGATCATTCCGGAAGTCAACTACCGCAGCGACGCCGACGAAAAGCTCGGCCCGAAGGCGGAAGACTGGGGCGGCGTTCTCCGCTTCCAGCGGAACTTCTGATCCGACCGATCGTATCGGAGACCCGGCTACGGCCGGGTTTCCACCCCTCTGCTGTGCCCGGTGATTCTCGAATCGAGACACGTGCCGCCGCGTTCTCCGCCGTCCAGTTGGGGCGACGGCGCTGGCACTTCGTCGGGAAGCTTTGGGAATTTGACGACTTTCGACCGCGAATCTCGCGGGAATCGACCTCCACAAGGCCTGCGCACGGCGCAGCGTCTGTTCGGCTAAGTGTCCGGATCGTAAGGGACTTTATTAACGGCTGGTAAATTTCTCTGTCCCCTGGTTACAATTTTGTGTCCTTTGCGCAACAGGGGAACCGGAAGGGTGAGGCAAACGCTTCCTTCCGGCCGTTTGGAGATTGCCTCCGCATCCTCGTCTTGTATTTTCAACTCCGGAAGCAGGGGCGGTGATCGTCCGCTTCCTGGAATTGGGGATGGGGCAGGGAAACGCTGTCCTTCAGCAAAAAGACCCAGACCCGAATGAAACTTTTGACTGGAGGTCAGAAAATGAACATCAAGAGCCTTCTTCTCGGCTCCGCTGCCGCTCTCGCAGCAGTATCCGGCGCACAGGCCGCTGACGCGATCGTCGCTGCCGAGCCCGAGCCGATGGAATACGTTCGCGTTTGCGACGCTTTCGGCACCGGCTACTTCTACATCCCGGGCACCGAAACCTGCCTCAAGATCGGCGGCTACATCCGCGTCGACTTCAACGGCGGCGACGTTCTCGGCCAGGACACCTTCAAGTTTGAAGAAGATCCGGTAACCGGGGAAATCGTCCGTACCGCTTCCGGCGGCGGCGACTCCTGGGGCACGCGTTCGCGCTTCAACCTGCGCGTATCGTCGGCTACCGACACCGAATACGGTGCACTGAAGACCTACGCCGAAATCAACTTCGACCGTGACAACAACAATGGTGGCGGCACGAGCCTCGCTCACGGCTACATCGAGTTCGCTGGCCTCCTGATCGGTTACACCGACTCGCTGTTCGCTGGCGGTTACATCGGCGGTGGCTACGCTCAGAACGACTACATCCTCGTCAACTACGGTGACACGGCTCGCACGCAGATCCGCTACACCTACGGCGACACGAGCAACGGCTTCTCCTTCACGGCCGCTGTCGAAGACAACACCGACGCCAATGAGCTGAACGCTGACGAATACATCCCCAACCTCGTTGGCGGTATGGGCTACTCGGCTGGCGGCTTCCAGGCCTTCCTCGTTGGCGGCTACGACAGCGTTGTCGAAGAAGGCGCCATCAAGGGCCGTATCAACGCAACGTTCGGCGCCTTCAGCGCATTCGTCATGGCCGGCTGGAACACCGACGGCGACACCACCAACGACTACGCTCAGTGGAACGGTGACTGGGCTGTCTGGCTCGGTGCGCAGTACCAGGCAACCGAAAAGCTCGCCATCTATGCTGACGTGAACTTCATGGACGGCGTATCCGGCAACGACGCTGGCGACGCTGAAGCAACGGTCGGTCTGTCCTACGCAGTCGTCCCGGGCTTCACGATCTCGCCGGAAGTCTCCTGGGTCAACAACTACTCCGACATCGCTGGCGAAGAAGCCAACGATTGGGGTGGCAAGATCCGCTTCCAGCGTTCGTTCTAATCTGATCTGACCTCGGTCAGTTTGGACGGAGCCCGGCTTTCGAGCCGGGCTTTTCGCATTCGGGGATACGCACGGAAGAACGCCAGTCTGATGTGGCGGCCGCTGGTTGCGATGATGCGGTGGCACGGACGGTGTCTCAAAGACTGCCGAGAAAATCTGCGATTGCGGCATAAACATCGGGTTTATGCAGCAGCGGAGCGTGCCCTTGTCCGCTAGCGGTGCAGCGCCGCATCGCCGGATGGCGGCGCGCCATTTCGTTCAGGGTCGCCACCGACAGCAGCCGCGAATGTTCACCGCGGATCGCCAGCAGCGGCGTGGGGGTGAACGCGTCGAATTGCGGCCAGAGGTCGGGCAGGGGCTGTGAGAGGTCCAGCGCCCGCAGTTGGATTGCGATTGCCGGATCGAAGTCTGGCGCGATCTGCCCATCTTTTTCAGTATAGATCGCCATCGCCATCTCGTGCCAGTCCGTCTGCGTCAGCGCGGGAAAGGCAGAGCCGTGCGTGGCGCGCAGGATGCCTGCGGCATCGTTCCAGTCCTTCGGTTCAGGTCTGCGCCCGAGATAGGCCGTAATTTCCTTCAGGCCCTCGGTTTCGATCGCCGGTCCGATGTCGTTCAGGATCACGGCCTCCAGCAGTTCCGGCTTGGCTGCCGCAAGGAGATGCAGGATCAGTCCGCCGCGCGAGGTGCCGATGAAGATGGCGCGTGCGATATCGAAGGCTTCCATTGCCGTCAGCACGTCTTCGCACTCCACGGCCAGATTGTAGTTCGCCTTGTTCTCGTCCCAACCGGAGCGCCCGCGTCCGCGATAGTCGAGCGCCAACACGCGTCGCGACCTTTTCCCATGTGCGGAGATCAGTGATGCGAATTGATGAAAGTCACGACCGTTGCGGCTGAGCCCGGCAAGGCAGACGATCGGCGCCCCTGGCGCATCCTGATCGGCGGGGCGATAGTCGCGGGCATGGAGCATCAAGCCGTCGCGCGCCGGAAACCAGCGCTGCTCAAATGCCGTCTCTCGTTCCGCCAGCATTGGTATGACGCTCCCTTCCCCCCGGTAGGCGCTGCTCCGGAATCATCCGCGGAAACATGGACCTTCCGATAAAATCGAGGGCGTCGGATTAAAGCGCGTCGCGATTCTTCGGATTCGATTCCCGCGTTTCAAGTCCTCGCTCCATGCTGTAAGCAAGACCGCTGCACACTTCTGCGCGACGAGCATGCATCTTACCGTCCCATGCGCAGATCCTGGACGATGTCGGCCGTCTGGCCAAGCCGGGTCTTGTAGACCTGGTAGTTTTCCATCACGCGCTGCACGTAGCTTCGCGTTTCCGAGAAGGGGATCTGTTCGACCCAATCGACGACCTCATCGATCGGCTTGCCGCGCGGATCGCCGTAGCGCTGGATCCATTGGTCGACGCGACGCGGGCCGGCGTTGTAGGCGATGAAGGTGAGAATGTAGGAGCCGTTGAAGTCGTTGATCTGTTCGCCGAGGAAATGTGCCCCGAGTGTGGCGTTATAGGCGGCGTCACTGGTCAGGCGCTCCTTGGAATAGGCGAGGCCGTAGCGCTTGGCGACGCCCTGCGCCGTGCCGGGCATCAATTGCAGCAGTCCCCGGGCGTTGGCGGGCGACACGGCCGCCGGATTGAAAGCACTTTCCTGCCTTGCGATTGCGTAGGCGAGCGCCTTGCCGGCGCCGGAAATGTTGGCGCTCGGGGGAATGACGCCGACCGGGAAAGCAAGGGCCGCGACGTCGATGCCGCGGCCGAAAGCGATCTTGCCGATCTGCAGCGATAGCTGGTGGTTGCCCGCCCGTTCCGCCTGTGCCGCAAGCAGCGCCAGTTCGCCCGGACTTTGCAGTTCTTCGGCCAGGGCGCGGTAGATGCTGGCGGCCCTCCAGCCGTGACCGGCGGCATTGAGCCTGTCGATCGCCTGCACCGCCTCGCGCGCGCGAAAGCGGGCGCGTTCGTCGGCGGTCGGGGTGGGATAGGCGACGTTCAGCGTCGTCCGGCCGAGCCGGGCAGCGGCGAGCTGGCCGTAATAGGTGCCGCTGAAGGTTGCCGCCTTGCCGTAGTATTCTTGCGCCTGCGGTTCACCGCCGGCCTCTGCGGCCCGCCCCATCCAGTACCAGGCGCGCGAGACGGCAAGCGGCCGGTTCGAGACGCGCAGAATCTTCTGGAAATGGGCGGATGCGGTCGACGGCGATTTCAGCCCGCGCAGCGCATACCAGCCGGCGTGGAATTCCGCTTCGACGACGTCGGTCTCGGAGGTGGCGGCGTGGTTCGCTGCGAGGCGATAGGCCGCCTTGTAATCTCCCCGATCGGCAAGGCCGCGGCTGGCGATGCGCTGCTCCACCCACCATGCGCCCGCCGCGTTTGCCACCGCGTCTTCCGGCAGGCTGCGCGACAGCAACTGCGCGGCCAACGTGTAGTTCTCGGCCCGGTTCGCCAGCTCCGCCCGCAGGAAGGCATAGGCCGGGTCCTTGTGCCAGGACGGATCGACCGCCGTTACCAGCGCATCGGCATTCTTTGCCTTGCCTATGACCGCGGCCCAGGCGCGATAGAGCGATTGCGCGCGGGCCAGATCGCCGAACCGCTGCGCCTGCTGCGCTCGCTCGCGATAGAGCAGCATGTCCATCCGCTTGCGGTGGTCGGCGACCGTAAGTAGCCCTCCGAACTCGTCGAGGATCTTTGTTTCGGTCTGCGGGTCGAGCGCGTCGTCGTGCCAGAACGGTTGCAGTGTCTGCGCCGCTCCGGCGGCGTCGCCGCTGGCAAGACGGGCGCGTGCCAGCACCATCGCACCTTCCGCCGTTTCGGCGCGGGTCGTGCCGAAGGCGGCGAGGACGTTGCGGGTCGTCGGGTTTTCGCGCGCCATGGCGCGCTCCGAATTGGCGCGCAGGACCTTCAGTCCCGGCCATCCCTTCAGGACCTTCTGTGCATCGGCGATCTCACGGGAAGGAACACCCTTTTGGCCGGAGACCGCGATGGCCCAGGTGAGGATGTGACGGTCGAGGCCGTCCGGCATGCCGTCGCGAATGCCCAATGCCGTTACGGCGTCCTTGTTGGACAGCACGTCGAGGCCGCTCTTGAGGTTTGTCGCCATCGGGGTCGTTTCGGTGGCGAGCGGGTTTGCGCCGGCGGCTCCGTGCGTGGCCTGGCCGGGGGCGAACCCGAGCGGCTTGACCCGCGGCAACGGCGCGTCGGCGGTTGGAAGCTGTGCGCCAAGCGCCGCCGTACCCAGGCCGCCGGCCGCAAGCAGAAGGAGCACTGCCAAGCTGTTGGTGGTCGTCATGAGGATCCGGCCCGCTGAATTCATGCGCCGCGCGCTGCGAAACGATTTCGATTGATTAACGGATTGTTGTGTTAATGAAGTGTTACCCCGGTGGCTGTCACTCCCCGTCGAAACTGCCTCGCCGGCTGCCGTCTTGCCGACTCTGCGGCATTCGCGAACAGGTATTAGGAAACGAAAAAACGCAAAAGCCGCCGCTTGCCGCCCGATCGTCTCATGATTATGTTGCGGCAGCTTTTAACCATGGAATACGGCCAAAGCATGGGTTCGCTCGCAACCGCTCTGGCCTCAGGAGTTCTCGATGTTCAAGGGTTCCATGCCCGCTCTCGTCACCCCCTTCACCGAAAGCGGGGCGGTCGACGAAGCCGCCTTCGCCGCCCACGTCGAGTGGCAGATCGCCGAAGGCAGCCACGGGCTGGTTCCCGTCGGAACCACCGGTGAATCGCCGACGCTGTCGCATGACGAACACAAGCGTGTGATCGAACTGTGTATCGAGGTGGCGGCGAAGCGGGTGCCGGTGATCGCCGGCGCCGGCTCCAACAACACCAGCGAGGCGATCGAGCTTGCCGAACACGCCGAAAAGGCGGGTGCGGACGCGATCCTCGTGGTCACGCCTTATTACAACAAGCCGACGCAGAAGGGCATGTTCGCGCATTTCGCGGCCATCGCCGAGGCGGTAAAGCTGCCGATCGTCATCTACAACATCCCTGGCCGCTCGGTGGTCGACATGACGCCGGAGACCATGGGGGCGCTGGTGAGGACCTATCCGACGATCATCGGCGTCAAGGACGCCACCGGAAGGATCGAGCGCGTCTCCGAGCAGCGCATCGCCTGCGGCAAGGGTTTCGTCCAACTCTCCGGCGAAGACGCGACCGCGCTCGGCTTCAACGCGCACGGCGGGGTCGGCTGCATCTCGGTGACCGCCAACGTCGCCCCGCGGCTGTGCGCCGAATTTCAGGCCGCAATGCTGGCCGGCAACTACGCCACGGCGCTGGAGTACCAGGACCGCCTGATGCCGCTGCACAAGGCGATCTTCATGGAGCCCGGCGTTTGCGGCGCGAAATATGCGCTCAATCGCGTCCGCGGCATGAGCCGCGTGGTGCGCTCGCCGCTCCTTTCAACACTGGAACCCTCGACCGAAGCGGCACTGGATGCGGCCCTGCGGCACGCGGGCCTCCTGGACTGAGGCTGATGATGGCGACCAAGGCCAAGCCGACGACGGTAAAGAAGGTGGTGGCGGAAAACCGCAAGGCCCGTTTCAACTACGAGATCGTCGATACCTACGAGGCCGGGCTGGTGTTGACCGGCACGGAGGTCAAGTCGTTGCGGGATGGCAAGGCCAACATCGCCGAATCCTACGCCTCCGACGAGGGCGGCGAGATCTGGCTGATCAACTCCTATTTGCCGGAATACCTGCAGGCGAATCGCTTCAACCACGAGACGCGCCGCCGTCGCAAACTTCTGCTGTCCAAGCGCGAGATGCACCGGTTGCAGAACGCGGTCAATCGCGAGGGCATGACGCTGGTGCCCTTGAAGATCTATTTCAACGACCGCGGCCGCGCCAAACTGGAACTGGCGCTCGCCAAGGGCAAGAAGCTGCACGACAAGCGCGAGACGGCGAAGGAACGCGACTGGAACCGGCAGAAGAGCCGACTGCTGAAGGAACGCGGCTAACGCCTGTCGTCCGACATTGGGGCGCGTCTAAAGACTGACGCGCTGCAGCGAACTAAAGCGGGTCGCGATCCTTCGGATTCGCTTCCCGCGCTTTAAGTCCTTGTTTTTTGCATGTCGTTTTCGCAGAACCGCTGCACACTTTTGCGCGCCATGCTTTAAGGGCTGCGGCTTGGCCTTCACCCGAAATCCGCTCTCCGGCGGCCCGACGGTTTAGCCCCCGACATCAGAACTGCTGGTAAAGCTTGACGATCAGCGTTTCGTGCGCGGCTGGAAGCGGTAGCTCGGTCGCGGCCGGCGCGGCGGCGGAGCTTGCCGTCGGCGCCGGTGACATCAGCGATGACAACAGGGACGAAAGTTGCGTGCTCTCGACCGCAAGGCGGCTGGGCGCGCTGCCGCCATTGGCAGTGGCTTGCGCCGGCGCTGCAAGGGGAGGCGCGTCCGTGTCCGACGGCAGGCCGTTCGGGCGGTAGAGAAAGGCAAAGCCGTCGTCGTCAAACGGATCGGAAACGGAGGGAAGCGGCCGGGCGGGCGACAGTGCAGCAAGAGCGGCCGCCGCTGTTTCGGTGCGCGCCGCATTGGCCTGCGGCCGATTGGTCGCGACCTGGTGTGTGACCCCGTTGATGTTTGAAATTGCGCTCAGCATTTCCCTGACGTGTCTCCTGCGTCTGGGGTTTCCTTAACGGCATTCCGTTGAGAAATGTTGAGCGGTTTCGGTCGGATTTTACGCGTATTGCACTGATCCGGCGGGGGTCGGTGCCCGCCAGTTCGTCCTCAACTGGTCACCTCGTCCGCCGGGTGATCGGTCGTACGCGCTGGGCGTTCGGAAGGGTCACGGCCGATTTCGGCCTTGAGCGTGACGAGATCGATGAAGTAGTCGGCCTGGCGGCGCAGGTCGTCGGCGATCATCGGCGGCTGCGTCGACAGCGTGGAAACCACCGAGACCTTGCGGCCCCTGCGCTGCAGTGCTTCGACCAGCGTGGTGAAATCGCCGTCCCCGGAGAAAATCACCAGATGATCGACGGTTTCGGATTGCTCCATGGCATCGATCGCCAGTTCGATATCCATGTTGCCCTTGATTTTGCGGCGTCCGAGCGAGTCGGTGAATTCCTTGGCCGGCTTGGTCACGACCTTGTAGCCGTTGTAGTCGAGCCAATCGATCAGCGGTCGGATCGAGGAATATTCCTGGTCCTCGATCAGTGCCGTATAGTAGTAGGCGCGCAGCAGGTAACCGCGCTTCTGGAAGGCCTTCAGCAGCTTGCGGTAGTCGATGTCGAAACCGAGTGTGCGCGATGCAGCGTAGAGGTTGGCGCCGTCGATGAAGAGTGCGATCTTTTCGCGGGGATCAAACATTCAGACGTATCCTTATACCGAAAGCGCTTGAAAAAATGGACGAGTCCGACGCTATTAAGCATTTCCTGATCACAAACATTAATAAGCAATCATATACGCGATTTAGGTCAGGGCCTAGAATTTTCCAAGCAAACGCAGGTTGAAAGTGACGAATTTATGAACGGGTCGGCGTTTGCTGGCCCGGGCGGCGACCGGGGGTGTCTGCGGCGGTCGGTCGGCCGCCGGCAGTGCCCCGGTTCGGGCAGGGGGGCAGGGCCCGGCAAGGAAAAACTTGAATTTTCGGCCCATTGATTGTATCGGGCATGCAAACCCCGAAATTCTCGACCGCAAAGGACAGGCAATGGCCCGTGTCACAGTTGAAGACTGCATCGACAAGGTAGATAACCGCTTCGAGCTGGTTCTTCTTGCAAGCCACCGCGCGCGCCTCATTTCGCAGGGCGCTGCGATCACCGTCGATCGCGACAACGACAAGAACCCGGTCGTGGCCTTGCGCGAGATCGCCGATGAGACGCTCTCGCCGGCCGACCTGAAGGAAGACCTGATCCATTCGCTGCAGAAGCATGTCGAGGTGGACGAGCCGGAGCCCGATGCGGCTTCCATCGCCGCCGACGAGGCTGCCGGATTCGCGGTGGCCGAGGACGAGGAGGACCAGCCGGAGGTTGTCACCTTCGACCGTATGTCCGAGGAAGAACTGCTGGCCGGCATCGAGGGCCTTGTGCCCCCGGAAAAGAGCGACGACTATTGATGACGGAGTAGCCGTCTCATATTTGTGAAGCGAGTGCGCCGTCCCAGCGACCGGCGCACTTTTTCGTTGAGATAGCCGCAGACCTGACAGTGTCGAGTTTCGCACCGGTTTGTGCGCAGTGAATGTTACCGCGTCTCGTGCCCGTTCGGCGTGCGGCGCAGGAGGAGCGACACCCGGATGATGCGCCAATATGAACTCGTCGAACGGGTTCAGAAATACAAGCCCGATGCGAACGAGGCCCTTTTGAACAAGGCCTATGTCTACGCCATGCAGAAGCATGGCCAGCAAAAACGGGCGAGCGGCGATCCCTACATTTCCCATCCGCTCGAAGTGGCGGCCATCCTCACTGAGATGAAGCTCGACGAGTCGACCATCGCGGTGGCACTCCTGCACGATACGATCGAGGACACGACGGCGACCCGCGCCGAAATCGACGAGCTCTTCGGCGAGGACATCGGCGCGCTGGTCGAGGGGCTGACCAAGATCAAGAAGCTGGACCTCGTCACCAAGAAGGCCAAGCAGGCGGAAAACCTGCGCAAGCTCTTGCTGGCGATCTCCGACGACGTGCGCGTGTTGCTCGTCAAGCTCGCCGACCGGCTCCACAACATGCGTACCCTCGACCATATGTCGGACGAGAAGAAGGCGCGCATTTCCGAGGAGACGATGGACATCTATGCGCCGCTCGCCGGCCGCATGGGCATGCAGGACATGCGCGAGGAACTGGAAGACCTGGCGTTCCGCCACATCAACCCGGAGGCCTACGAGACCGTCACGCGGCGGCTGGCGGAGATGTCGCAGCGCAACGAGGGCCTGATCCGCAAGATCGAGGCGGAGCTTGGCGAACTGTTGGTTGCCAATGGGCTGACGACCGCGGTCGTCAAGGGGCGGCAGAAGAAGCCCTATTCGGTGTTCCGCAAGATGCAGTCGAAGTCGCTCTCCTTTGAGCAACTGTCGGACGTCTATGCTTTCCGGATCCTCGTCGACGACGTTCCCGCCTGCTATCGCGCCCTTGGCATCGTGCACACGCGCTGGCGCGTCGTTCCGGGCCGCTTCAAGGACTACATCTCGACGCCGAAGCAGAACGACTACCAGTCGATCCACACCACCATCATCGGTCCGTCGCGCCAGCGCATCGAGCTGCAGATCCGCACCCGGCGGATGCATGAGATCGCCGAATACGGTATCGCGGCACACGCGCTCTACAAGGACGGACAAGCGGGCAACGGCAACGGCGACAAGACCGCGCTGCCCTCCAACGCCTATGCCATGTTGCGCCGAACGATCGAATCGTTGGCGGAAGGCGACAATCCCGAGGAATTCCTCGAGCACACGAAGCTGGAACTGTTTCAGGACCAGGTGTTCTGCTTCACGCCGAAGGGCCAGCTCATCACGCTGCCACGGGGCGCGACGCCGATCGATTTCGCCTATGCCGTTCATACGAATATCGGCGACACCTGCGTCGGCGCCAAGATCAACGGACGGATCATGCCGCTCGTCACCCGCCTGAACAACGGCGACGAGGTCGAGATCATTCGCTCTGGCATCCAGGTGCCGCCGCCGGCATGGGAGGAGATCGTCGTCACCGGCAAGGCGCGGGCGGCTATCCGCCGGGCCACCCGCGCGGCGGTGCGCAAGCAGTATTCCGGGCTCGGCTATCGCATTCTCGAGCGGACGTTCGACCGCGCCGGGAAGGCCTTCTCGCGCGACGGACTGAAATCCGTCGTTCACCGCGTCGGCCACAAGGACGTCGAGGACGCGATTGCCGCGGTCGGCCGCGGCGAACTGTCCTCGCTCGACGTCCTGCGCGCCGTCTTCCCGGACTATCAGGACGAGCGCGTGACCGTGAAGCCGAGCCAGGAGGAGGGCTGGTTCCCGATGCGCAGCGTTGCCGGTATGGTGTTCAAGCTGCCGGGCAAGTCCAAGGCGCAGCTTGACGCCGCCATGCGCGAGGGACCGGAGGCGCTCCCGATCCGTGGCCTTTCCGGCAATGCCGAGGTGCATTTCTGCGAAGGCGGGGCGGTCCCGGGCGACCGGATCGTCGGCATCATGGAAAAGGACAAGGGCATCACGATCTACCCGATCCAGTCGCCGGCGCTGCAGAAATTCGACGACGAGCCCGAGCGCTGGATCGACGTCCGCTGGGATCTGGACGAGGCCAACAACACGCGCTTCATGGCGCGTATCGTCTTCAACGAGTTGAACGAACCGGGGTCGCTCGCCGAGGTCACGCAGGTGCTCGCAACCGGCGACGTCAACATTCGCTCCATGACGATGACGCGCGTGGCCGCCGATTTCACCGAGGTGCAGATGGACCTTGAGGTTTGGGACCTGCGCCAGTTGAACCAGATCATCAGCCAGATCAAGGAACTGCACTGCGTCTCGACGGTGTCCCGCGTCTTCGCCTGAAGCCTGCTTCCGAATGCGGGAACCGGATTCGAGCTGCTGCAAAGCGAACGAGAATTGCCCATTTTTTGCCCGTCGATATGCGCGCTCTGCATGCCTGCGATCCCGTGCTGACGCTGGTTATCCCGGGCGGCCTTCCCTATTTTTTGCTTGGGAGGTCAGAAAAAGAAGGGTTTTCCAATGCTGAAGCAGATCAGGAATTTTACAAGCGCCCTGCGCCTACCGACCCCGGCCGACCGCGAGGCCGCCTATTTGAACGGCTCTGTCGACCGCCTCGATCTCGAGTATCGCCAGCGCCAGATCGACCGCGGCCTGTTCCGCAAGTACTACTAAGTTCTGCCAATCCCGCGTGCAGTTGTTGTGCGCCGCCGGAGCCCCGCTTTTGCGGCAAATCTGCACACCGGCACAAATGAACGCAGCGTCGAAGGTCCACGCAGTTCTCGATTTCGATTCTTGTGGAGATGCGCTAAGTCTGGCCCATGTTGTTCCGACGCCGCAAGCCGGCGACCTGGCGTGACCGGGCCCGCGAATCCTTTGGCCGCGAAAGGGCCCTGATCGGCCGTTCCGTTGTTTCGGAAGGCGGACCGTGCGGCTGTCCGCCTCGCCGCACGCGGTCGCGGTCGGCGTTGCCGCCGGCACCCTGTCCGCCTTTGGTGCCCTTCACCGCGCCAAGCCGCGCCGGCCGTCCGAGGAACGCTGCCGGAGTGCGTGGCGAAGAGATTTGACCGGAGAGCGAGCATGATTATCGGCATTGGCAGCGACCTCATCGATATCCGCAGGGTGGAGAAGTCGCTGGAGCGCTTCGGCGAGCGCTTTACCCATCGCTGCTTCACGGAAATCGAGCGCAGGAAATCCGATGGTCGCAAGAACCGTGCGGCTTCCTATGCCAAGCGTTTTGCCGCCAAGGAGGCCTGTTCCAAGGCGCTCGGCACGGGGCTGGCGCAGGGCGTGTTCTGGAAGGACATGGGTGTCGTCAACCTGCCAGGCGGCAAGCCGACCATGCGGCTGACCGGCGGGGCAGGAGAACGGCTGAAGGCGATGACGCCCGCGGGGCATGAGGCGCATATCCATATCACCATCACCGACGACTTTCCGCTGGCGCAGGCCTTTGTCATCATCGAGGCTCTGCCGGCGAAAGAAGCGTCATAGAGGCTGCGGCATTTTCACGGCTGCGATTTCCTTTCCATTGAACATGCGCTAGAGAGAGCGCCATATTGCACGAGAGGACAAATCAGGCGTGATAGAGAAGAATAAGAAGGCTGAAAGCGGCCTGTGGGAAAACGTCAAGGTCATCATCCAGGCGCTCCTGCTCGCGGTCGTGATCCGCACCGTCCTGTTCCAGCCGTTCACCATCCCGTCAGGCTCGATGATGCCGACGTTGCTCGTGGGCGACTACCTGTTCGTCAACAAGTTTTCCTACGGCTACTCGAAGTACTCGTTGCCGTTCTCGCCGAACCTGTTCTCCGGCCGCATCTTCGGAAGCGATCCGGAGCGCGGCGACATCGTCGTCTTCCGCTTTCCGCCGAACCCGGACATCGATTACATCAAGCGTGTGATCGGTCTGCCGGGCGACCGCGTCCAGGTGCGGGACAGCGTCGTCTACATCAACGACAAGCCGGTACCACGCCAGCCGGACGGCTTCTTCCGCGCCGACGACCAGTATGACACCGGAGAGAACGTTCCTGTTTTCCGCGAGACGTTGGACAACGGTGTTTCCTTCGACACGCTCGACACCCGGATCGGCACCATCGGCGACAACACCCGCGAGTTCATCGTGCCGGAAGGCCACTACTTCATGATGGGCGACAACCGCGACAATTCCGCCGACAGCCGCTTCGACGTCGGCTTCGTGCCGGCCGAGAATCTGATCGGCCGCGCCAGCCTGATTTTCTTCTCGCTCGGCAACGACACCGCCTTCCGCGAAATCTGGAAGTGGCCGGCGAACCTGCGCTGGGATCGGCTGTTCAAGGTCGTCGAATGAAGTCGGCCAAGCCGCTGAACGAAGAGAACCGTGTCCGGCTCGAGACCGCGATCGGATACGCCTTCACCAATCAGGATCGGCTGGATCGGGCGATCACGCATGCCAGCGCCCGTTCGGCCAAGGGCAGCAACTACGAGCGGCTTGAGTTCCTGGGAGACCGCGTGCTCGGCCTCTGCGTCGCCGAGCTGCTGTTCCAGACCTTCCGCGAGGCGAGCGAAGGCGAATTGTCGGTTCGTCTCAACCAGCTGGTCAGCGCCGACACCTGCGCAAGGGTATCGGACGACCTTGGCCTGCACCAATTCATCCGCACCGGCTCCGACGTGAAGAAGCTGACCGGCAAGCCGATGATGAACGTGCGAGCCGACGTGGTCGAGGCGCTGATTGCGGCGATCTATCTCGACGGCGGCCTTGAGGCGGCGCGCGGTTTCGTGCTGCGCAACTGGCAGAACCGGGCCACAAGCGAGCACGGTGGCCGGCGCGATGCGAAGACCGAACTGCAGGAGTGGGCGCACGCCAATTTCGCCACCACCCCGGTCTACCGCGTCGACGAGCGGTCCGGCCCCGATCACGACCCGCGCTTCACCGTCACGGTGGAGATTGCCGGCGTGGCGCCGGCAACCGGGACCGAGCGGTCCAAGCGAGCGGCGGAGCAGGTGGCGGCGCAGAAGGTGCTGGAGCGCGAGGGGATCTGGCAGAAGACAGACGGTTGAGCCGACCGCGCGCTGAAGGCCGGCGAGGATGCGCAGAGGGCGCGGCTTGGACCGATCCCGAAATGATTTGAGTGCGGCAGCGACCTGTGTGCATCATGCAGAAGGCGCAAGCGGCAAGAGCAATGGAACGATCATGACAGAACAACAACACGATGCCGCCGGATCCGGCGGCCTCACCCGGTCCGGCTTCGTGGCGCTGATCGGTGCGACCAACGCCGGCAAGTCGACGCTGGTCAATCGTCTCGTCGGCGCCAAGGTGTCCATCGTCAGTCACAAGGTCCAGACGACGCGGGCGATCGTGCGTGGCATTGCCATCCACGACAACGCCCAGATTGTCTTCATGGACACGCCCGGCATCTTCAAGCCGCGCCGCCGGCTCGACCGCGCCATGGTCACCACCGCCTGGGGCGGGGCGAAGGACGCCGACCAGATCATGTTCCTGATCGACAGCGAACGTGGCCTCAAGGGCGATGCGGAAGCGATCCTCGAGGGCCTCAAGGACGTGCACCAGCCGAAGATCCTGGTGCTGAACAAGGTTGACCGTGTGAAGCCGGAGGATCTGCTGAAGCTCGCGGCGGCCGCGAACGAGGTCGTAAAATTCGAGCGCACCTTCATGATCTCGGCGCTGAACGGCTCGGGCTGCGAGGATGTGCTGGACTATCTGTCCAAGGCGCTGCCGGAAGGCCCCTGGTACTATCCCGAGGACCAGATTTCCGACCTGCCGATGCGCCAGCTTGCCGCCGAGATCACCCGTGAAAAGCTGTTCCTGCGCCTGCATCAGGAGCTTCCCTATTCATCGCATGTCGAGACGGAGAAGTGGGAGGAGCGCAAGGACGGCTCCGTCCGTATCGAGCAGGTGATCTACGTCGAGCGCGACAGTCAGAAGAAGATCGCGCTCGGCAAGAACGGTGAGGCGATCAAGGCAATCTCGATGGCGTCTCGCAAGGAACTGTCCGAAATCCTCGAGCAGCCGGTGCACCTGTTCCTGTTCGTCAAGGTCCGCGAAAACTGGGGCGACGACCCGGAGCGCTTCCGTGAGATGGGGCTGGAGTTCCCCCGATAGCCCGGGCTCAGAACGGATTTAACAGGTCCTGAGCCTAGCTGGCGGCGGGTCGGCCTTCATGCGCCGCTCGCAGCCCGGGCAGCGGTCTTTCCGGCGGCTTCCGTCGCCTGGACCATCAGCCGCTGCATCGCCCAGATGCCGAGATCCTCGATCGTACGCGGCTGGCTGATGAGGTAGCCCTGGTACAGGTCGCAGCCGGCGGCGGCCAGCAGCGTCATCTTCTCGGTCGTGTCGACCCCTTCCGCCACGACCTGCATGTCCTGTGCGTGGCAGAGCGCAATCAGCGCCCGCAACGTCGCCAGGGCGACGCCGTTGGTCAGGCTCTCGACCAACTCCCTGTCGAGCTTGATCGTCTCGGCGGGGTAGTCGATGATTTGCTGGACGGACGTGTAGCCGGCGCCGAAGTCGTCAATCGAGATGCGGAACCCCTTGGCCCGCAGCGTCTCGATGTTGCGTTGCGACTGGTCGCCGAGTTTGACGGCGAAGGTTTCCGTCAGTTCGATTTCGATCGAACCCGCATCGATCCCGTAGCGCTCGAGGCCGTCGCAGAGGCGGTCAGCGATTGTTTTGGTGTAGAGTTCGGCGGACGAGATATTGATGCACAGCACCGTCTCCGGCCCGAACAACTGCTTGATCTGCCCGCAATTGGACATCGCCCGGTCGATCACCCAGGTGTCGATCTTGCTGAAGAGGCCCGTGGTTTCGGCGATGGGGATGAACTCGTCCGGGGTGACCTGCCCCAACAGCGGTGAATTCCAGCGCAGCAACGCCTCGCAGGCCGTAACCTTGCCGTGTCCGTCGACGATCGGCATGAAGACGAGGTGCATCTCCTCGTCGGGATTGACGGTCCGCAGCTCTTCCTCGATCCGGCGCCGGCGCGTGCGCTTTTCGTGCAGGGAGCGCGAGTAGCGCGCCGAGCCGTTCTTGCCCTGCGCCTTGGCCTGGTACATCGCCGCATCGGCGCTGGCCAGGAGCTCCGGCAGGCTGGCCGCGTCCTCGGGAAACACGGCAATGCCGATGCTGGCGGTGACCGGAAAGGACTTGTCGACCATCTCGAACCCGTCGGAGAAGAGGTCGAGGATCTTCGTGGTGATTTCGTCGATCGTGCCGTCGCCGGGCTGGGACTGGACCATGATGGCGAATTCGTCCCCCGACAGTCGGGCGACGAGTACCTCCGGCAACGCCCGCCGATCAGCCACCGCCGTCACGATTGCCAGGATCCGAGACGCCAGGGTTTTCAGCAGTTCGTCGCCGACCTTGTGGCCGTGTTTGTCGTTGACGAACTTGAAGTTGTCGACGTCGATGAAAAGCAGGGTGCAACTGGCATTGGAGTCGCGCGCGGCGTCGAGAATCTGCGTCGAGCGGACGTTGAAGTGTTCGCGGTTGGAAATGGTCGTCAGCGTGTCGGTCCAGGAGGCGGCCTGGACCAGTCCGAAGGACTCAACCGCTTCGTCGTGCAACTGCTTCATATTCGCCGAAAGCCGGCCGATCTCGCCGGTTTCGCCGCTGGTGGCGATTTCGGTGCGTGCGCCGGACATGACGTCGGTCAGCTGTCGATCCAGGCGGACGATCGGATTGGTGATGTAGCGGCGCACGAGGGCAAGAACGATGCCGATCGTCAGCAGGCTGAGACCAATGGCGCCCAGGCCAAGCAGCAGCTTGAGCTTGAAGAGCTTTTGGTCGAGATGGCCGGTCGGCGGCGTCAGTCGCGCATGGAGCGCCGGCCCGAGCTTGACGGTCGCAGATAGCGCGCCCCGCGCCGTCAACGGGTAGGTCGAGATTTCGAGGGCGGTGGCGTACTCCCGTTCAAGCGCCTTCTTCATGTCCAGGAACGGGCGGGGGCGCACCCCGGTCTGGAGCAGGATCGATGCGGCCTTGGCACTCGAAACGGGACGGTTGAGCGTGAGTGGGTCGAGAAACTCGGAATGAACGATGAGCGGATCGCCCTTCTCCGGCTCGATGTAGGACCAGTCGGAAAGCTGCGGGCTGTCGATGATCTTTCGCGCGTGCTCCCGTTGGGCCGCCGAAATCTCGGCAAAGGGGTCTTCGCTGTTTTCGTAGTAGTAGTCGATCGTTCCTGGCGGTCGGATGATCGCCATCGAAACGAAGCGGGTGGGATCGTCGGACAACGACGTGATGCTTTCCTGGATCCGCACCCCGATGGCGTTGCTGCGATAACCCGCATTCGCCTCATTGATGAAGAGGCGGATCGCGCTGCCCTCGATCATCGAATAGATCAGGCTCTTGTTCTGCGTCACGTCGTTCTGGAACACGGCGCCCAGCAGACCAAGCTGCTGCCACAGCCGGGCCCGCTCCAGCGCCATGATCGAGGCGCTCTGGCTGACGTAAAGAAGCGAGGCGGCCAGCACGTAGCCGGTCAGCACAACGGGGAAGATCAGTGTGAAAGCGCGTTTACCGAGTGTCACGGAACTGAACCAGGCTGTTGATGATGCGTCGGCGGGCCTGAACCGACGGAACGGTCAATTCCTGCTGATACTGGCTCTTGGCCATTATCTCCGGCGCAGGATAGATCTCAGGATCGTTGCGAATGCTCTCCGGCAGGCGTGCCAGCGCTTCCCGGTTCGCAGTCGGCATGTTCAGCGCCATCGCATTGCGCGCTGCGGAGGCGGCACTTGCGATATGGTCGAGGAGAGCAAGCGCCAGGTCCTTTCGCGGCGACCGGTCGGTCACCGCTAGGCAGTCCAGCCAGGAAAGCGTGCCTTCCTTCGGCATCGCGTAGTGCCACTGGCCCCCTTTGCCGACCTTCTGGTTCAGGGTGTGCTGGTCGCCGCTGTACCCCAACGCCATCTGAACCTGCGGTCCCACCAACGGGTTCTGGATCGAGGTGACGATGTAGTCGTAGGTGAGAACGAACGGCGCCTGGGCCTTCATCAGTTGATAGGCTTGCTTGAGCGTTTCGTTGTCATTTGCATTGATCGATTTGGCGAGCAGCACCAGCGCCGGCACGAATGCCTCGTTGTGATCCTGATACATTGCGATATGGCCACGGAGCGCTTCCGCCGGCTGCATCAGGTCGACCCATGAGGTCGGGGTTTTGGGGATCATGTCGGAGCGATAAAGAATGCCCATCGTTCCCCAAAGGTAGGGAACGCCATACCCGCCACACCGGCTGACCCAGCTTTGGTCATACTCCGACAGCGAAGGGACCTTCGCCGTCGAAAGCGTGCTCAGGATGCCGCGGTCGCCGAAAAGCTTGGCGCCGTTCTCCCCGGTAACGACCAGATCGACGCCGCTGTTGGGATCGGACAACACCTCGTCGCGCGCATCGCCGCTGTCATAGTAGGTCTGATGCACCTCGACGCCCGTTTTCGCCGTCCAGTCCGTCAGGATCGACTCGTCGATGTAGGACTCCCAGATCAGCAGCTGGAGCTGTTCGGCGCGGCTCGCGTGCGGGATCAGGAGCACGGTCAGCGACAGCGTCGCCGAAATCAAGTTGGATCGCATGCCTCCCCCATCCCCCTGTCCCAGTTCGCGAAGGATAGGCGGCAGGAATTGACGAATTGTTACGGGAAAACCCTGCGTTGCGCTGTTCTGGCGAATGCCTGTGTTGCGCCGCCGATTCTGTTGTTCGGTTTTGCCTTTGCAGGCGGCGAGATCGCATGGAAACGAACCGGCCACCGGTTGCTTCCGGGCGCCGCGCGCTTCGATATGTTGTGGACTCCGCGCCGCGTGTCGGTTGGCGGGGGAGGGGGGCCGCATTATGGTCGCCGTCCGCCGGTACGGGTGCCTGGAACCTCCGGGGCCGAGGCCTGTCGGCATGGATGCATTAGGAGAGCAAGATGGTTGCAACCCCGCTGAAGATCGCCAACACGATCGCCGCCGAAATCAAGGCAAGCTCCGCCCAGGTGCAGGCGGCAGTGGGGCTGCTGGACGAGGGGGCGACCGTGCCCTTCATCGCCCGTTACCGCAAGGAAGTGACGGGCGGTCTCGACGACACCCAACTGCGCATCCTCTCCGAACGGCTGGCCTATCTGCGCGAACTGGAGGCGCGCCGCGCCTCCATCCTCGAGTCGATCTCGGGGCAGGGGAAGCTGACCGACGAGCTGGCTGCCAAGATCGCCGCCGTCTCCACCAAGGCCGAACTGGAGGACATTTATCTTCCCTACAAGCCGAAGCGCCGCACCAAGGCCGAGATTGCCCGCGAGCGTGGGCTCGGACCGCTCGCCGAGCAAATTCTTGCCGAACGCGACAAGGTGCCGACCGAACTCGCAGCCGGTTTCCTGTCCGCCGAGGTGCCCGATGCCAAGGCCGCGCTCGAAGGCGCGCGCGACATCGTTGCCGAGCAGATCACCGAGAACGCCGATCTCCTGAAGCGGCTGCGCGACCACATGAAGGACAACGCCTACCTGCGCTCCCGCGTCGTCGAGGGCAAGCAGGAGGCGGGCGCGAAGTTCTCCGATTACTTCGACCATACGGAGCGCTGGTCGGGCGTGCCGAGCCACCGCGCGCTTGCCATGCTGCGCGGCTGGAACGAGGAGGTGCTCTCCGTCGACATCGTCGTCGACCAGGACAGCACCGAGCCGGTCAAGCCGGTCGAGCGCATCATCGCCTCCTTCTACGCGCTCGGCACGAAGCCGGGTGACAAGTGGCTCGCCGAGGTGATCGGCTGGACCTGGCGCGTAAAACTCTCCATGTCGCTGTCGCTCGACCTGATGCGCGAGATGCGCGAGCGCTCCGAAGAGGAGGCGATCCGCGTCTTTGCCCGCAACCTGAAGGACCTGCTGCTGGCCGCCCCCGCCGGCACCCGCGCCACCATGGGTCTCGATCCGGGCATCCGCACCGGCGTCAAGGTCGCCGTCGTCGACAACACCGGCAAGCTGCTGGAGACCACCACGGTCTATCCGTTCCCGCCGAAGAACGACATTCGCGGCACCCAGGCCGAGCTCGCCTCGCTCATCCGCAAGCACAGGGTCGAGCTGATCGCCATCGGCAATGGCACCGGCAGCCGCGAGACGGAGAAGCTGGTCGCCGACATGCTGACGCAGCTCCCCGGATCGAAGCCGACCAAGGTGATCGTATCCGAGGCCGGCGCTTCCGTGTATTCGGCTTCCGAGACCGCGGCGGCGGAGTTTCCCAACCTCGACGTGTCGCTGCGCGGCGCCGTCTCCATTGCCCGCCGCCTGCAGGACCCGCTGGCCGAGCTCGTGAAGATCGAGCCGAAGTCGATCGGCGTCGGCCAGTACCAGCACGACGTCGACCAGGGCAAGCTCTCGCGCTCGCTAGATGCGGTGGTCGAGGATGCGGTGAACGCCGTCGGCGTCGATCTCAACACGGCCTCCGCGCCGCTGCTGGCGCGCGTCTCGGGCCTCGGCAAATCTTCGGCCGAGGCGATCGTCGCCCATCGCGACGCCAACGGCCCGTTCAAGAGCCGCAAGGAGCTTCTGAAGGTGTCCCGCCTAGGCGCGCGTACCTTCGAGCAGTGCGCCGGCTTCCTTCGCATTCCGGACGGCCAGGAGCCGCTCGATGCCTCGTCGATGCATCCGGAAGCCTATGGCGTTGCCAAAAAGATCGTTGCCGCCTGCGGCCGCGACGTACGCGCCCTGATGGGTGACAGCGCCGCCCTGAAGAAGCTCGATCCGCAGCTCTTCGTCGACGAGCGGTTTGGCCTGCCGACGGTGAAGGACATTCTGGCGGAACTGGAAAAGCCCGGCCGCGACCCGCGCCCGGAGTTCAAGACCGCAACCTTTGCCGATGGCATCGACGACATCAAGGACCTCAAGGTCGGCATGCTGCTGGAGGGCACGGTGACGAACGTCGCCGCCTTCGGCGCGTTCGTCGACATCGGCGTGCATCAGGACGGCCTCGTGCATGTCTCCCAGCTCGCCGATCGCTTCGTCAAGGACCCGCATGAGGTGGTCAAGGCCGGCGACGTGGTGAAGGTGCGCGTCACCGAGGTCGACGTGCCGCGCAAGCGCATCGGGCTGACGATGCGCAAGGACGGCGGCGGCGAGCAGCCTGCGCGCGGCGAGCGCCGCGACGCACCGCGCGGCAACAATAATCGCATGCCGCAGCCGAAGCCGCAGACACCGAGCCAGGGCGCCTTCGGCGCGGCGCTGGCCGAGGCGTTGAAGCGGAAGTAGCGGTCATTCGGCGGCACACCCGGGGGCTGACGGCGTACTTACGCTACAGCCAACGTCGGACGCGGGTCTTGTAGGCGAGATAGGCGTCGCCGAACTTGCGTTCGAGATAGCCTTCTTCTCGAGCAACGACGCCGTAGCGGATGACGAGATAGAACGGCACCAGCAGGACTACGAGCCAGAGGCTGTCGAAGGCGACGGCGAGGCCGATCAAGCCGAGGAACATGCCGATATAGATCGGGTTGCGTGTATAGCGGTATGGCCCCGCGTCGACGATCGTTGTTGTTGGCTCGGTCGTCTGGATCTGCGTTCCCGCGCGGCGGAAGGTCGTTGCAGCCCAGAACAGCAGCGCGGCCCCGCCCAGGAACACGATGCCGCCGAACCAGCCAGCCGGCACGCCTGCCGCCAGGAATGGCAGCGGGTAGAGCCGGTTGAGCGTGAGCCCGACGATCACCGCGAGTGCCCAGGCGATCGGCGGCCGGATCACCGCACCCGAGCTGTCGCGCAGATTCCCGTTTGCCTCGTTCATGCTGCCGCCATCCGATCTGTTTCCACGATCTGGCTTGAAATTCTAGCACACTTGCAACGGCGCGATGAACGGCCGCCATCGACAGTGTGACACGCCGCGCAGCAGACGCCGCATACCGCGCCAAGGGGCGGTCAAGTGCCCGGCACGCCGCCAAGGTTTCACCGCCATTGCAGGTCCCGAGGAAAATGGCCCCCTTCATTTGCCGTTAGTGACAAGCCGCTGGTGGTGATACGATGCTCCGGTTTCACCGATCACGGAAGGTTGCGCGTCATGGAACAGACACATGCAGCCGAACTGGCGACAAGATACCTCCGTCTTGGCGGGCGAAGGCTCTCGAAGGTCGATGACAATCACGTCACCACCCGCATCTGGGAAAGCGAACCGCCCGAGGCAGAGGCGTTCTGGAAAGAGAACGTCGAGCCGCTGGACGAGCGCCATCAGCGCGAGGTGATGACGCTTTTGCCGTCCATCAGCGAGATTTACGGCGCGCGCTGCCCGTCGGCCCTCTAGCAGCGCTTTAGCGCTCGGCTCCCGAAGTCGCGGCTGAGATCATCGGCCCGCCATCGTAAGGGAGGGATGGCTCTGCGTCCTGCATGGGGCGCGCCGCCGTCGATCCGGGCTATTTCTCCACCTCTTCCTTCAGCGCCTCGAGCACGCTCATCGCGTGGCCGGCATACTGGCTGATCCAGCGGTCGTGGATCGCCTTGATCGGCAGGGCGTTCAGATGGTTCCAGCGCTCGCGGCCCTCGCGGCGCGCGATCACCAGTCCCGCATCCTCCAGCACCTTCAGATGCTGCATCACGGTACAGCGGTCCATCTCGGCAAAGGTCTCGCACAGCGCGCCGGTCGTCTGCGGCGCGTCCTTGAGCGCGTCCAGCATCTGCCGGCGCTTTCCGTTGGCCAGCGCCTTGAAGACGGCGTCGTCGCGCGGTTCACTTGACATCATGTTATATTTTTATAACATATATGGGCGGCACACAAGATCGAAAGGGGCGTTTCCGCCCCGAGGGAGGACGGCATGACGCTGGAATTTCGTGTGAACGGGCGTATCGGCAAGCCGGTCGCCGAGGTCTTCGATGCGGTGGTCAATCCGCAGAAGCTGAGCGGCTATTTCACCACCATCGGCGGCGCGAGCGCGCCGCTCGTGGCCGGCACGACGGTCACCTGGTGGGGCATGGCGCCGGTGATCGTCGACGAGGTGGAGGAGAACGCACTGATCGTCTTCCGCTGGGATGCCATGGTCGACGAGGGCGAGGCGCCCTACATGACGCGGGTCGAGATGCGTTTCGTCCCGCTCGACGACGGTGGCACGATGGTGACGATCGCGGAGACCGGCTGGCGCGACAACGCCCGCGGCCAGAAGAGTTCTTACATGAACTGCGAGGGCTGGTCGCAGATGCTCGCCTGCATGAAGGCCTATGTTGAATACGGCATCAATCTGCGCGAGGGCTATTACCCGAGCGAACTCAAGGGCGTCGTCGCGGCCGAGCAGCAGGATTTCGTCTAGGCGGACCCGCGCAAACCGACATCGGTCGATGCCCAACGCGTCGTGCGCGTCGGGTCACGTCGGCGGTTACAGCGCGGCGGGCGCCGTGCTGTAACCGGTCGCGGCATCGGCGACCGGCATTCCGCCGGGCGGCACGTCCATCGGCGCCTGGTGCTGTTGGACGACGACACGGGAACCGACCGGCACACGGCCGTACAGGTCGATGATGTCCTGGTTGAACAGACGGATGCAACCGCTTGAAACCGCTTTTCCGATCGACCAAGGCTCGGAGGTGCCATGGATGCGGAACAGCGTGTCCTTGCCGCCTTCGAAGAGATAGAGCGACCGCGGTCCGAGCGGATTGGTGGGGCCGGGCTCCATGCCGCCGGCCCACTTGGCGTTGCGCTCCGGTTCCCGCTTGATCATGTTCTGCGTCGGCGTCCAGCGTGGCCATTCCGCCTTGCGCCCGATCCGCGCCGTTCCCTCGAACTCCAGCCCGGCCTTGCCGACGCCGATGCCGTAGCGCATCGCCATGCCGTTCTCCTGCACGAGATAGAGGAAGCGGTTCTGGGTATCGATGACGATCGTGCCGGGCAACTCGGTGGTCGGATAGGCGACCTGCTGGCGGAAATATTTCGGATCGACGCCGGAGATGTCCATCGCCGGAAGCGGAAACTTTTCCTCCGGCAGCGGCCCGTACATCGCCAGATGCATGGGATGGGGTCCCTTCTTCTCCGGCTTGGTGGTGACGCAGCCCGCAAGCGCGAAGCAAAACAGGAGGAGGGCGAGGGGACGCGCCCAAACGGCTGCACGACTGGCGGACACACACATAATGATTAACCTGTTGTCTTTTTTCCTGCCGCCTCTTCTAAAGCCAATTCTGACGATGGCGCGGCAAGAACGAAGCAAAAATGCGGCAGGGGGTTCCCCGGTGGCCCGGTGTGGCTGAAAGGTCACGCATTGGCGGCGCGCGGCCGCAGCCATCCACAGCCTTCCGCGCTTGCCCCTGCCGCCGGCCGGGCGTAAGGCTTTGCCATGCAATGGAGTGACGAGGCCATCGTGCTGGGCGTGCGCCGTCACGGCGAGACATCGGTGATCGCCGAAATGATGACGCGTGCGCACGGGCGTCACCTCGGCGTCGTCCGCTCCGGCCGCACGCGGACGATGCAGCCGGTGCTCCAGCCCGGCAATTCGGTGGCGGTGACCTGGCGGGCGCGGCTTGACGAGCATCTCGGCGAGTTCCGCATCGAGCCGCTGCAACTGCGCGCCGGCCGCCTGATGGAGACGGCGGTCGCCGTCTACGGCGTGCAGGCCATGGCAGCACTCCTGCGCTTCCTGCCTGAACGCGATCCGCACGCCCATCTCTACGATATGCTTGGCGTGATCCTGGAGCATCTGGAGGATCCGAGGGATGCGGGCGAGCTTTTCGTCCGCTTCGAGCTGGCGGTGCTCGAGGATCTTGGCTTCGGTCTCGACCTCGCCCGATGCGCCGCGACCGGTGCGGCCGAGGAACTGGTTTTCGTTTCGCCAAAATCCGGTCGTGCCGTCAGCCGCGATGCCGGTGCGCCGTGGGCCGACAAGATGCTGGCGCTGCCGGCCTTTCTGGCAAGGCAGGCCAGCACGGCGGCCGACCGGCAGGCCTTGTCCGACGGGTTTCGGCTGACCGCCTTTTTCCTCAACCGGCATGTTTGCGAACCGCGCGGCCTGCAGCTTTCCAGTGCCCGCGACGGTTTTGTCCAGGCGACGTTGAAGGCGCTTGCCTCCGCTCCCTCCTCGGCGATAACCGAATGAATGTCGAAACCCATCTGGATGAATGTCGAAACCCATCTGGGCGTAACCGGCGGCAGGGGCCCCGGACAACGGAGTAACAATGGCGGACATTCTGGCGCTGGTCGCCATCGTGCTTGCGGTCACCGTGATGAACAAGACTCGCAAGAACGCGGCGAAACTCACGGAAGAGATTCAGAAACTGCGGCAGGAGATCGAGGCGATCAAGGCCGGCGGCGCCATGTCGACGGCATCTCAAGCTCGCGCCGGAACGGGCGAAGCGGCGCATGGCGGCCTAACTGAAGACGGCATACTGAAAGAGGCTGAAGCACCGGTTCCAAGCCCATGGGTGCGGGCAGGCGAGTCGCGCGGGGCGCCGTTGCCGAAACCCGGACACGCCTCGATGCAGGCGGGAGATGTTGCCATTGCAGGCGCTAGCCGCCCAACAATGGCTGATGGCACCGACGGCCTTGCCTCGGAGACGGCGGGGCGCGAAAGCCTTGAAAGCCGCATCGGCGCGCGCTGGGCCGTCTGGGTCGGCGGGCTGGCGCTCGCACTCGGCGGCATCTTCATGGTGAAGTATGCAATCGAGAGCGGCCTGCTCAGCCCGGCCGTGCGCCTGGCGCTCGCCGCCCTGTTCGGTCTGGCGCTGATTGCCGCCGCCGAGTTCATCCGCCGGCGCACTCAGCCATTGATCGCCAACGCCTTCCAGAGCGCCATGATCCCCGGCATTCTGACTGCCGCCGGTGCACTCACTCTTTTCGGCGTCACCTATGCCGCCCACGGTTTCTATGCGTATTTCGGCGCGCCGGTCGCGTTCCTGCTTCTTGCCGCGATCGCCTTTGCCACGATCGCGCTCTCGCTGCTGCACGGCCAGGCGCTTGCCGGTCTCGGCCTGCTCGCCTCGATGGCGACGCCGCTTTTGGTGGCGGTGCCCGAGCCCGATCCCTGGCGGTTATTCGGTTATCTGGCATTGACCTGGCTGGCGACGGTCGCCGCGTCGCGCCTGCGCCGCTGGCAGACCGTTCCGACGCTCGCCAATGCGGGTCTCGGCCTGTGGGCGATCCTCTATCTCGCCGCCGCGGAACCGCTGGCGACAATGCCCTTGACGCTGGCGCTTGGCGTCATGCTGGCGGGGATCGCGATCGTCTGGCCGGGTTCCGGTGGCGGAGCGGATGTTTCAGGGAGCCCCCCGGGCGAGGCGCTCCTCGCCGCCGCCACACCGATCGCCCCGGCAGCGAACCCCATTGCCGCGCGATGGCAGCAGTGGCTGGTTCCGGCCTGGTGGCCGGCATCTCTCAGCGCGGCGCTGGCAGTCGTCGTTCCGGCGATCATCCTCGCCTTTCTCTATCCTTTGCCCGCTTCGTCGGCGGCGGGGTTCGTTGCGCTTGTCCTCGCGCTGGCGGCAGTCGGCGCGGTGCGTTCCTGGGCGTTCTATCCGGCAGTGCTGAGCGCTCTGTGCGCCCTGTCCGGCGCGATGGCCGTTGCCGGTTTTGCCGGCCTTGCCTTTGGCGTGCTGGACCGGTCGCTGGCGTTCGAAGCCGCAGCTTCGCAACCGGTCGACCTCGTTCTGCTGCTTGCCGCCGGCTTCGCGGCGATCGGTGCCGCGGCGCTGTGGCTGTGGAAGGAGAGGATGCCGGCTTATGCGGCCCTCTGGGGCGTGCTGATCGCCCTTTTTCCGGTTGCCATCGCGACGGTCAGCTTTCTCGCCTTCGGCAATCTGTCGTTCGACCTCAAGCACGGGCTTTTTGCCCTGTTGCTCGGCGTGGCTTGCATTGTTGGGGCGGACATCTTTTCCCGCAGGCATTCGACCCGGGAAACCGCCCCGGTCCCGCAGGGGGCGCTCGTGGCCGGCGGCTTCGCTTTTCTCGTGCTGGCGCTTTTCGCCCTGACCGATGGCCTTGCGACGACGCTGCTCACAGCCTTCCTCGGTCTCGCCCTGGTTTTTGCGACGCGGCTTCGTCCCTGGCCGGCACTGCCATGGATGATGGTGGGCGCCGCCCTTGTCGTGGCCGTCCGCATCGCCTGGGAGCCGACGGTCGTGGGGGCTGCCAACCTGTCGACGACGCCGCTGTTCAACCAGCTTCTCGCCGGCTACGGCGTGCCCGCTCTGCTGCTTGCGATTGCCGCCTACGAACTGCGCGACTGGCCGCACGCGCGGGTGCGCAATCTCCTGCAGGCGCTGGCGAGCCTGTTCGTCCTGCTGGCGGTCGCCATTCTCGTCCGCCACGCAATGAATGGCGGCGTGCTCGACAGCGCCATGCCCACGCTCGGCGAGCAGTCGATCTATACGCTGCTTGCCGCCGGCGCCTCGGCCGTCTTCATGACGCTGGACCTGAAATCGCCAAGCCCGGTCTTCCGCTACGGCTCGATGGTGGCCGGCGGCCTTTCGATGCTGGCGATCCTGTCGGCGCACTTCGTCGCGCTCAACCCCTATTTCACCGGCGAACTCACCGGTCGCTGGCCGTTCTTCAATCTGCTGCTCGTCGGCTACCTGTTGCCGGGCATCGCCTTTGCCGGACTTGCCTGGTACGCCCGCGCAACGCGGCCGGCGCCCTATGTCTTGCTGCTGGCGATGACTGGCGCAGCACTCGTCTTCGCCTGGCTTTCGCTGTCTGTCCGTCGCTATTGGCACGGCGAGGGCATTGCCGACTGGAAGGGGTTCCTGCCGGGCGAGACCTACACCTATTCCGTCGTCTGGCTGTTGCTCGGAGTGGCGCTTCTGGCGCTCGGCTCGCGCTTCGACGCCAAGAGCATCCGCCTTGCATCGGCGGCGCTGGTGCTGATCGCCGTGATCAAGGTCTTCCTCTTCGACATGGCCAATCTCGAAGGCATCCTGCGTGCCCTGTCGTTCATCGGCCTCGGTGCGGTGCTGATCGGCATTGGTCTGTTCTATCAGAAGATCCTGTCCAGACGGGACGGGGAGCGCGCAACCACCGCGCCGCCGGGCGCGTGATGGCACATCGGCTTAACCCGCCATAAACCGGTGATGATCCATGCTGTGCCCGCCCTGATTCCAGAAACAGGGCAGGCGGCGGGCAGGATGAACGGGCCAGGTCACATCGGAAGCCTTGACGGGCTGCGCGGACTCGCGGCGGCCATCGTGCTCGTGTCGCACATCACGCTGATCTTTCCCGAATTCGGGCCGCTTCCCTATTTCGACATCGGCACCGAGGCGGTCGGCATATTCTTCGCCTTGAGCGGCTTCCTGATGGCCTATCTCTACGGTGGCCGTTCGGTGACACGCGAGAGCGTGGGCGACTTTCTCGTCAGCCGCTTCGCCCGGATCTACCCCGTCTACCTCGCTGCCGTTTGCCTCGTCGGGTTTCTGTCGCTGGTGGCGAAGCTCGGCTATCCCCAGCCCATTGCGGGTCCGCTGGATTTTGTTCTTCACGTGATGCTGCTTGGCAAGAGCGGCGTCTTCTGGTCGGTGCCGCCGGAAATCCAGTTCTATGTCGCCTTTCCGGTGATCTGGCTTTTTCTGCGCGATCCGCGCCGCCACCAGGTCATCGGCTTCGCTCTGATGGGCGTGGTCGCCGTTGTCAGCCTGCTCGATTTTCCGGGGCCGGGGATCTTGCTGCACGCCAAGCTGCCCTATTTTCTCTTCGGCGTCGTTGCCGGGCGGCTTCACGCCGCCCTGTCCGATCGTCCGCCGAAGGCAGCGATCGGCGTCATGGCAGTCATTCTTCTGGTCGTCTTTTTCGGCTACAAGCACATGGTGACGGTCTCGGGGGAACCCTTCTGGGGCCTGCCCACGGCCTTCGCCTCGGCGCTGATCGTCGCCCTGGTCGCGCGCGAGCATCCCTTGACGGCGCGCGTGCTTTCTTCGGCGCCGCTGCGCTTCCTCGGCGTGACGAGCTTCTCGCTCTATCTTCTCCATGTCCCCGTCATGTTCCTGACGCGCCAGACGTTCGCCGCACTGCTGCCCCTGCCGATGCTGGCCGTTCTGACGCTCGTCACCTCCCTTCTTGCCGCCTGGGTCAGCTACAATGTGATCGAGGCGCCGGGCCGGCGACGGGTCGGCGAAGTCTGGCGGGCCAGCCGGTTCAGGCGCGCCCTGCTGCGTCGGCCGATCGCTCTGATGGACAGACGCGACGCCGGTCGCGGCCTCGATGCCGGGGGCGCGACCTTCCGGGGATAGCCCGTTGCCTCCGCACCTGGCGACTGTTCCTGTCGTGCGGCAATTCGGCTAAGACTGCGGCACCTCTTGCTCGATGGAATCGGATGCCGCAATGAAGTCCCAGGAAATGAAGATCTCCGGCCTCAACATCCACCCGCTGAAGAGCGGGCGCGCCATCGCCAAGTCCGAAGTTTCGGTGCGCCGTGACGGTTTCGCCGACGACCGGCGCTTCATGGTGACCGATCCGGACGGCCGCTTCATCACGCAACGGGAGCTGCAGCTTCTCGCGCGGGTGGAAGCCTATCCGCTGGACGGCACGATCCGCCTCGTCCTGCAGGGTCGGGAGATCGTGCCCGGCTTTGATCCCGCGCGCCGGCTGCAGGTCACGGTCTGGGACAGTTCCGTCGATGCGGCCCTTGCCGACGAGGCCGCCAACCGGGCGCTCTCGGAGTGGCTCGGTCGCGATGTGCGGCTCGTCCACATGGATGCGCAGGCAAGCCGCTACGAGGGGGAGACGTGGGCCGGCCGGCCGGCGCCGGTCGGGTTTGCCGACGGCTTTCCGATCCTCATCACCACCACCGGCTCGCTCGCCGACCTCAATCGCACGCTTGTCGACCAGGGCCAGGAACCGGTCGGCATAGACCGCTTCCGCACCAACATCCTGATCGAACACGAAGAGGCCTGGGACGAGGATCTGTGGGAGGCGGTCGAGATCGGCGGCGTCGTCTTCGATCTCGTCAAGCCCTGCTCCCGCTGCATCATGACCACGCAGGACCAGATGACCGGCGATCGCATCGGCGGCAACCCGATCCAGGGGCTTGCCGAAAAGCGCATGTCGGCCGACCGTCGCGTCGCCGGCGTGCTGTTCGGCTGGAATGCCGTGCCGCGCGGGGAGGGGACGCTGCGGGTTGGGGACACGGTCATCGTGATCAGCCGGCGCGCCGGGCGCTGGCCGATGAAAGTTCGTGGCTGAATGCGGTTCGCCGGTCGGCCTTGCGAGCAGCATCAGATTCGCTGATGACCGGCTCAATTTAATTCACTTTTTTGGATGGTTCGTCGCCGCTATTTTTGCCGCCCGTACATCCGGAGATTCCTATGTCTGCTCCTACCTCCACAGTCGCCGCGGCCAGCCGCTCGCAAATGCCATGGCTTATCATCGGCGCGGGCTGCATCATTGCCCTGCTCACCTTCGGCCCGCGGTCCGCCATGGGGTTCTTCCAGCTTCCCATGCTGCAGGAGACCGGCTGGGACCGGACGACCTTTGGTCTGGCGATGGCCTTCCAGAATCTCTTCTGGGGGCTCGGTCAGCCCTTCTTCGGCGCGATTGCCGACCGCTTCGGCACGTGGCGCGTGCTGGCGCTCTCAGGCATTCTCTACGCGTCGGGCCTGTTTCTGATGTCGCTGGGCGGCTCGCCCCTGACGCTGCACATCGGCGGCGGCGTCCTCGTCGGTCTCGGCGTGGCGGCCGGGTCCTTTGGCGTGGTGCTTTCCGCCTTCGCGCGCAACGTCACGCCGGCGCAGCGTCCGATGGCCTTCGGTATCGCGACGGCCGCCGGTTCCGCCGGCATGTTCCTGTTCGCACCGCTGACCCAGGGGCTGATTTCGGCCTATGGCTGGTCGGATAGCCTCATCATCCTCGGCGTGCTGATGCTCCTCGTCCCGATGTTTGCGATGCCGCTCCGGGGCAACTCGTCCTCCGGCACGCAGAAGGAAGCGGAGTACAAGCAATCGATCGGGGAGGCGCTCAAGGAGGCGCTCGGCCACAAGAGTTATCTCCTGCTCGTCTCCGGCTTCTTCGTCTGCGGTTACCAGGTGGCCTTCATCACTGCGCACTTCCCCGCCTATATCGGCGATATCGGCATCGACGCGCGCTATGCGGTGATCGCGCTGGCGTTGATCGGCTTCTTCAACATCATCGGATCGCTCGCCTCCGGCGTGATCAGCCAGCGCTATTCCAAGCCCTATTTTCTGGCGCTGATCTATCTCGCCCGTTCGGTCGCCGTCGCAGCCTTCATTCTGCTGCCGCAGACGCCGCTGTCGGTCATCCTGTTTGCGATCGTCATGGGGCTGTTGTGGCTCTCGACGGTGCCGCCGACGAACGCGCTGGTGGCGATCATGTTCGGCACGCGTCACCTTGGTCTCCTCGGCGGCGTCGTGTTCCTGTCGCACCAGATCGGCTCGTTCCTCGGCGTCTGGATGGGCGGCTACCTCTACGACCACTTCGGCACCTACGATCCGGTCTGGTGGTTCGGCGTAGCGCTGGGCGTCTTTGCGGCGATCGTGCACTGGCCGATCCGCGAACAGGCCGTTCGTCGTCCGGCGATGGCCTGAGACAAATTTGCCCGCCGGAAATGGCGGGCGCTCCCTTGCGAAGCGTCACAAAAATTTCTAAATCAGCCGGGCCGGCTCTGCCGGTTTTGTTGGATGCCATTTATGCTCAATGTGAGCAAAACAGCCGCCGCCCGAGAGGCGGTGGAAAGGGAGGGGGTATGACCCAAACCGCTGCCTCAAGTGTCGGCAGGACCACGCCGCGCAGCGCTGCCGAGCGCTTCGGCGTTCTTGCGATGCCGGATCTCTCCTTCACCCCCGAAATCGCTCGCGAGACCGAGCAACTGTACGAGCGGGTCAAGCAATTCATTCCGGCGATCGAGTGGCCGGTCTACGCCCCTTACGTCCACGCCATCAACCGGCTGAAAAAGGAGCGCGGCGCGGTTATCGTCGCGCACAACTACCAGACGCCCGAGATCTTCCATTGCGTCGCGGATATCGTCGGTGACTCGCTGCAGATCGCCCGCGACGCGACGAAAGTGGACGCGGAGATCATCGTCCAGTGCGGCGTGCACTTCATGGCCGAGACGTCGAAGCTGCTCAACCCGGAGAAAACGGTCCTCATTCCCGATCTTCGTGCCGGCTGTTCGCTTTCGGAATCGATCACCGGCGGCGACGTGCGGCTGCTGAAGGAGCGCTATCCCGGCGTGCCTGTCGTCACCTATGTCAACACCTCTGCCGAGGTGAAGGCGGAGACCGACATCTGCTGCACCTCCTCCAACGTTCTTGCCGTCGTGGAAAGCCTGGAGAGCGATACGGTTCTTTGCATTCCCGACGAGTACCTGGCGATGAACGTCGCCAAGCAGACGAACAAGAAGATCCTGACCTGGAAGGGCCATTGCGAGGTGCACGAGCGCTTCACGCCGGCCGAACTCCTTGCCTACAAGGAAGCCGATCCCTCGATCGAGATCATCGGCCATCCGGAATGCCATCCCGACGTGATCGCCGTCTGCGATTTCTCCGGCTCCACCTCGGGCATGATCAACTACGTCAAGGACAAGCGGCCGCCGCGCGTTCTGCTCGTCACCGAATGCTCGATGGCCTCCAACATCCAGGCCGAGGTGAAGGACGTCGATTTCATCAAGCCGTGCAACCTTTGCCCGCACATGAAGCGCATCACGCTGCCGAAAATTCTCGACAGCCTGGTGAACATGACGGAAGAGGTGGTGATCGACCCGGCGATTGCCGATCGTGCACGCCTTGCCGTCGAGCGGATGGTGAATTTGAAGCAGTAGGGCTGGCCCTTCTCGTCGCGGGGAGGGAATATGCGGTAGCCGGAGGAGTGTGGAATGCCGATCGACAGTTTTCGTCCGCAGTCCTGGAACGCCATCGACGACATCGTCATCGTCGGCGGCGGGCTGGCCGGGCTGTTTTGCGCGCTGAAGCTGAGCCCGCGGCCGGTGACGATCCTCGCCGCCGCACCGATTGGCCAGGGCGCCTCGTCGGCCTGGGCGCAGGGCGGCATCGCCGCGGCGATGAGCGCGGGCGATACCTTCGACAAGCACGTCGCCGACACGATCGAAGCGGGTGCCGGCATCGTCGACGAGAAAATGGCGCGCTTCATGGTTTCCGAAGGGCCGGCGCGCATCCATGACCTGCTCGAATACGGTGTTCCGTTCGATCGCGATCTCGAGGGCAAGCTGCTCCTGTCGCGCGAGGCGGCCCATTCTGAGCGGCGTATCGTGCGCGTGCGCGGCGACATGGCCGGCAAGGCGATCATGGAGGCGCTGATCGCCGCTGTTCGCAAGACGCCGTCGATCCGGGTGCTGGAAGGCTATGTGGTCGAAGAACTGGTGCGGGAAGGGCGCTTCGTCTCCGGCGTGATCGCCCGGCCTGACGCCGGCCAGTCGAAGAACCGCGTGCATTTTCCCGCCCGCGCCGTCGTGCTCTGCTCCGGCGGCGTCGGCCATCTCTATGCGGTGACGACCAATCCATGGGAGGCCTGCGGCCAAGGTGTGGGCATGGCCGCCCGCGCCGGCGCCATCATTGCCGATCCGGAGTTCGTCCAGTTCCACCCGACGGCAATCGACATCGGCCGCGACCCCGCGCCGCTTGCCACGGAAGCGCTGCGTGGTGATGGCGCTCAACTCGTCAATTCCGCCGGCCGCCGCTTCATGCTTGACATCCACCCGGATGGCGAACTTGCGCCCCGCGACATTGTCTCGCGCGGCGTCTTCGCCGAGGTCCAGGCCGGTCGCGGTGCTTTCCTCGACTGCACCAAGGCGGTGGGCAAGCATTTTCCCGAGATGTTCCCGACCGTCTATGCGTCCTGCATGGCTGCCGGCATTGATCCCGTGACGCAGCCGATTCCGGTCGTGCCGGCAGTCCACTACCACATGGGTGGCGTGCTGACGGATGCGGAAGGTCGCACCTCTGTGGACGGGCTCTGGGCCGCCGGCGAGGTGACCTCCACCGGTGTCCACGGCGCCAACCGCCTGGCGTCGAACTCGCTTCTGGAAGCCGTGGTCTTTGCCGCCCGCATCGCCGAAAACATCAAGGGCATGCTGCCCGAGCCGAAAACCGGCGATTGGGGCAAGAAGGCCGGCGAAAGCGACGATCTGGTGACAGTGGAAGACAGCCCCGCACTGACGGCCCTGCGCAAGCTGATGAGTGCGCAGGTCGGCGTGATCCGTGATCGCAACGGACTGAAGGAGGCGATCCGTGCCATCGCCACCCTCGAGCGCGAGAACAGCCGGATGCGCTTCCACAACATCGTCACCACGGCCAAGCTGATTGCGGTGGGTGCCTATCTGCGCGAGGAAAGTCGCGGCGGTCACTTCCGCGCCGATTTCCCCGACCAGCGGAAGGAATGGAAGCACCGCACCTACATGACGCTGGCGGATGCCGACCAGGTCGTGGCCGAACTGGCGGAAACGGCAGCGGCATAGGCTCTGGCGGGCTGGGAAGCTGCCCGCAGATTGGACGATAGCGATGACAGTACCCAACCTCCCCGTTCTTTCCCCGTTCCTGATCGAGGATCAGGTGCGCGCCGCCCTGGTCGAGGATCTCGGCCGTGCCGGCGACATCACCAGCCAGGCAACGGTCGCAGCCGGCATGACGGCGAAGGCGGAGTTGAACGCGCGCGAGCCCGGCGTGATCGTTGGCATGGAACTCGCCGCAGCCGCGTTCAGGCTGATGGACCCTGCGATCGTTTTCGAGCCCCTGGTCCGGGATGGCGATCGGGTCGAGCCCGACACCGTGCTTGCCCGTGTTTCCGGTCCGGCACGCGGCGTGCTGGCGGCTGAACGCGTCGCTCTGAATTTTCTCATGCATCTGTCCGGGGTCGCCACCTACACCGCGGCCTTCGCCGACGAAATCGCCCATACCACGGCGCGGGTCTGCTGCACCCGCAAGACCATTCCCGGCCTGCGGGCGCTGGAAAAATACGCCGTTCGCATGGGCGGCGGCTCGTCGCATCGCTACGGGCTCGATGACGCGATCCTCATCAAGGACAATCACATCGCGGTTTCCGGCGGCATTGCCGGCGCCATCCGCGCCGCGCGTGAATTCGCTGGTCACCTGGTCAAGGTCGAAGTCGAAGTGACCACGCTGGAGGAGCTAGAGGAGGCGCTGGAGGCCGCTCCCGACGTGGTCCTGCTCGACAACATGGGACCGGAACTGCTGCGCCGCGCCGTCGAGATCAACTGCGATTGTGCCGGCCTGACAAATGACGACTATGTCGGCGACCCGCGCCGGGTGAAACTGGAGGCGTCCGGCAACGTCAACCTCAAGACGATCCGCTCCATCGCCGAAACCGGCGTCGACTACATCTCCACCTCGAAGATCACCATGGCGGCGCCGACGCTCGACATCGGGCTGGACGTGGTTGTGAGTTGACGGCGGCCTGAAGTATCGACCGCGTCGGGAACACCTCTCCGGCACGGTGAGTTGATGTACCGAAACCACTGCAATTGGGAAGGACATCCGATGCGCTGTATCTCCATCGTCCCGCTTGCCGCAGTGCTGCTCGCAGCCCCTGCGTCCTACGCTCAAGACAGCAATACCGCTACGGCCGAATTCCTCGGCATTTCCGGTACCGATAGCGGCCGGGCTACGCTCACCCAGAGCGACGGCGGCGTTTTGTTCGAGATAGAACTCAGTGGCGTGCCGCCGCGCAAGTGGGTTGCATTGCATGTCCACGAGACAGGCGTTTGCGATCCGGCGACGGGATACAAGTCTGCGGGCGCCCACTTCAATCCGCTCGGCAAGAAACACGGTTACCTTGCCGCGGACGGGCCTCATGCCGGCGACATGCCAAACCAGTATGTCGGCGATGACGGCGTGTTGCGGACCCAGGTTTTCGACGCATCCGTTCTGCTCGACGACAAGGACAAGGGCATTCGCGGCCGTGCGATTGTCGTCCATGCCGGGTCGGACGACTACCGCACCGATCCGGCCGGCGGGGCTGGTGATCGCGTGGCCTGCGCGGTGATAAAGTAGCGGCTGGCAGCGCGCGGAGACTTACCGCCCGCCGACCTTCAGTCCCGGCGCCGGGCGCTCCTGCAGAATCTGCCTGCGGAAGCGGAACAGCGCCGCCGGGCGGCCGCCTGTCGCCGATGTGCTTCCACCCGTCGGCTCCACCAGTTCTGCTCCCTCCACGAGGCGACGGAAATTCTGCTTGTGCAGGTGGCGGCCCGAGATCGCCTCGACCGTCGCCTGCAGTTCCGTCAGCGTGAATTCCGACGGCATCAGCTCGAAGATGACCGGGCGATACTTGATCTTGCCCCGGAGCCTTGCGACCGCCGTAGCCAGGATGCGCCGGTGATCGTGCTGCATGGCGAGGCCCACCGCCGCCTTGCCGGGCGCCCGACCGTCGGTCACCGCTTCTTCCGCAAGCCCGCCCTCGTAGAGCAGTTCGTAGCGTTCCAGAACCCGCTCCTCATCCCAGGGGAAGTCGTCGAGGCCGAAGGCGAGCCTCAGGCGCGTCCGGCGATTGGGAAGCGACTTTCCATCGTTCTGCCAGCTCTCTGCCGCCCATTCCGACAGGGCGGGAATGATCGTCTGGTCAAGCACCGCCGGCCGGCCGTGCCGCCAGTCCTCCCAAGGCAGGAAGGCGTACCAGTCGCGCCAGTGGGCGCCGGTCGCCTCCAGTCTTTCGGTCGCCTCGGCATCCATCCGCGTCAGTGCCAGATAACCGACCGAGACCATGTGCGTGCCGGCCTCGCTCGGGGATTTCTGCCGACCACGATCGCCGAAGGTGTAGAGTTGTTCGATGTAGCCGAGCTTCAGCGCCGTCTGCTGCTCGACGCTCGCGCGCAGGCTGGTCTCAAAGGTGCGATGACGGGTCGGTTCGAACGGGCCGAAGGGCAGGGCCTCCCGCTCGCCAGCCCCGCCGCCGACAGTGAGGATCGCCGGTCCCCGATTAAAGATGGCCACCACTGCCGCGTTCAGACCGATCTCGACGGGCGGCGATGGCGGCGGCACGATCATGGGCCGGCTCCAGCGTCCGTTTGGGTCACAGCGGGCTCGATGTCGAAGAAAAACGGCTGCTCGCCGACATAGTCTGCGCCTCGTCCGATCTGCTCTACCGCCCGGACAAGCCGGCCATCGCGTGACAGGAGCGCGTCGCCGATTCCGACGATCCGGCTGTTGGGCGTTGCCTGGCGCGAGGCGGCGCGCAGGCGCAGCGCAACGGCATCGTCGTGCTGGTCGGGGGAGACCGCGAGAGCCGCGATCAGTGCGGCGGCCGGCGAGCGGGAAACGCCCAGCATGCAATGGATCAGGAGCGGCGCCTGCCGGTCCCAGGTCCGGGCAAAGGCGATGATCGCCTCGACATGAGCTTCCTGCGGGGCAACCAGATCGCCAGTGCCGGCAAAGGCGATGTCATTGACGCCGAGCACGAGATGACGCGCCGGATCGATCACCGCCGGGCGGTGGAAGTCCTGTTTCGGCGCAACGAGGCTGATCATCTCCCGGCAGCGGTTCCGCACGGCCATTTCGGCGATGCGCGAAAGCGGCGCGACGACGATCCTGCTCATGCCGGCCACTCCAGGGCCGCGCCGGCACGGGCGGCCTCGATCGCCTCGAAGCGCTCGGCAAACCGCCGCTGCGCCTCGACGGCCGGCATGGGGGTGATCATCAGCAGGTCCAGCGTGACGCCGCGTGGTTCGCCGAAGAACTTCGCCGCTTCGACACGGGAGAAACCGGCAAGCTCGGTTGCCTCGAAGAAGGCGGCGACGCGATCCGCTTTCTTGATCTTGTCCTTCAGGGTGCGGGGTGTTTCAGCCGGCAGGCCGAACCGTAGATGCACGGCCGCCTCCAGCCGCTTCTCCACCGTCTTGTAGCCGCCGCCGACGACGGCCTTGAACGGCGAGATCATGTCGCCGATCACATATTCGGGGGCGTCGTGCAGCAGCGCCATCAGGCAATCGTCCGGCGTGCAGCGGTTCTGCTGGCGGAAAATGATTTCCACGATCAGCGAATGCTGGGCGACGGAAAAGGCATGGTCGCCGGAGGTCTGGCCGTTCCAGCGGGCGACGCGCGCCAACCCATGGGCGATGTCGGAAAGCTCGACGTCGAGCGGTGAGGGATTGAGCAGATCGAGCCTGCGGCCGGACAGCATCCGCTGCCAGGCCCGGGGCTCGGCCCTCGGCCGTGACGCGCCGCTCATTGCGTCGGTGCCTCGGCGCTTTCGTCGGCAAAATCGAGCCCGGTCCACTCCGGAAGCCGCGCTTCCACCTCAACCTCGCCGGCGAGGACGGGCACGCCCGCGTGCATGGCGTCGGCGAGGCGGTCGATGCGAACAATGGCAAGCCCATCCCGCCCGACCACCGTGCCAAGCGTGCCGACCGGCTTGCCCTCGGCGATCAATTCTGTGCCCGGTGCCGGAAGCGGCGCCGCCGCACGAAGAATCACCGGCCGCCGCCGGGCCGTGCCGCGATGCTGCATCCGGGACACCACTTCCTGGCCGACAAAGCAGCCCTTGCGGAAGGAAACCCCGCCGGAGAGATCGAGCAGGACATCGTGCGGAAAGACGTCCGAAAGAGCAAAGTCCTTGCCGGATTCGACGATGCCGTGCGCAATCCGAAGCGCGTCGTAGGCGGCGGCTTCATCGCTGCCGCCGGCGCCCGGCCGGCGCAGCACCCGCTTGCCTGCCTTGAGAAAGCGGCCGTCGACGGCGCCGTCGCCCGCGTCATCCCAGGTGATGGTCGTCTCTGTCTCCGCCAGGGGCGAAATCTCGACGGCGGCGCGCAGCCTGTACATGGCCAGTCGCTTGATCAGTGCGTCGCGCTGCTCTTCGCCCGCCTCGATGAGAAAACCGCCGGATGGCGCGCGGCTGACGAGAAAGTCGAACAGGATCTTGCCCTGCGGCGTGAGAAGTGCAGCAGCCCGCGCCTCGCCTTCGGGCAACGAGATGACGTCGCAGGTGATCAGCCCCTGCAGGAAATCCTCGGCGTCGCCGCCAGTGACGGTGATGTGGGCGCGCCCGGCAAGTGTGACGGCAGGCATGGTTTGATCCAGTTCTCAGGTGGCGCGACGAAGCACGCACAAATTCATGTGTTACAAATGAGAGGTAGAATGTCGGATCCGGCTTCGCAAGGCCCAAGGATAGGGTGCGCGCCGGTCGCACGAACCGAGCCGGCTCAATCGCCGGCGACGAAGAACTTCCACTGCCCGTCCGGCGCGATCCCGACGCGATAGAAATTGTAGCTGCCGAATTCCTGCATGTCGGCAAAGTCACCCGCCGTGACGATGCGAAGAAGCTCCACCTTTTCCGGCGGGGACAGGTTGTCGAGCGACTTCGCTGTGAAATACGGCCAGACATACATCTCGTTCGGCGTGCCGGCGTCGACCTTGACGAATCCCGTTGCCAGGACATCGAGCAGGATTGCCAGGATCTCGATGCCGTCCGGATCGCCGGAAAGGCCCTTCAGCGTGATGACCGGGTCCTCGTCGCCGTCTGCGACGGAAACCTGCGTCTGTGTCGCTCCCTTGCCGAGCAGCGGTCGCAGACGCTCGATATCGCCGGAGGCCGCAGCCTCGACGATCAATTCCCGCATGCGGCGAACCGGCTGGGGCGCCTTGTCGATGTCGTAGATCACTTCGACCGGCGTTTCAGGCTCGGTGACCGCCTTGCCGGTTTCGGGCTCCGTTGCCTCCTGCTCGGCCGCGTCCTTGCGGATCAGCGGGTCGGGCATCGGCAGTTGCAGTCGCCGCGCGCCTTCGTCCGGAACGGTCTCGGTCGCCGTGCCGTCGTCTGCGGGCGGTTCGCTCACCTTGTCTTCGGTGTTCTGTCCGGGAACCTGCTGCAACTCGCTGAGTGCGAAGGCAGGCGAGGTGAGGCCGAGTGTTCCCGTGATCGTCAACGACAGGGAAACAGCGAACACGCCGCCGCGAAGCAGCCTGATGCGGTCGAAGAACCTGTGCATTGTCCCGATCTCTCGCCCCTATTGAAGCGTGCGCTCAGGAGAGAACTCGCCGGCAAGCATCCGCTCGCGCAGGGACTGCAGCATGGCCTCGGCACCTTGCTCGCCGAGAACGCGAATCGTCTCGCGCATGGCCAGCGCGATGGCGGCGTCGGCGATGATCTCCGGCTCGATGCCGTCCGCCATGCCGTCCGCCCAGGCCTCGTTCTGGTATTCCAGCGCGGCCTGCATCTTCTCATGCACGATCATCTCGTCGATATCGTTGAGGCTAGGTTCCATCATATGATCCATGCGCGGCATCTACTTCTTTACCAGACTGTTAACAACCTTATCAGCCTTTTCCCAAAACGACACGGGGCAGGGCGAAAAGAGGTTAATTATCCTCTAATTTCCGAACCGGGCGGTAATTTCGGTGGCCAGTGTTGCACCTTCGTTACGGTATTTCTCTTCTGCGGCGACGGCCTGCGCGGTGCAGGTGGCATAAACCGAGGCGAAGGAGCGATAGCCGCGGTTAAAGGCGGCAGTGAGGCGTTCCTTGCGGGCCTGCTCGTTTCCGGCTTCCATCGAAATGAGGTTCTCCATCGCCTTTCGCCAGGTGTCCTCGCCGTCCTTCAGGCAAAGGTTGCGCAGGTAGTGCACCGACCCGAGTATTTCCGAAAGCCGCTCCAGCCGCCCGTCATAGGGCGCGGGCTTGCTTTCCGGCGCGGGCTGGGACGTCGTTGCGGCCACGCCGGGGGTGGGGGTGGATTTGTCCTGAGATGCCCCGAGGCCTGTCGAGGACAGCAGCAGCAGCAGCGGCAGAGCGAGGCGGGCAGGCTTCACCATCGCGCTCAACTCATTCCGGCGCAGTGGAATGGTGCGCTATCTTTCCGTCCGCGGTCAGCCTCCAGGCGACGGATGCAGTCGCGCACGCTTTCGGGGGCGGGCAGCGTGGCGACCTCCTCAGCCGTGAACCAGCCGAGGTCGGCCGCATCATCGGCGGCGACGGCGACTGCGCCGGGGTCTGCTTGGACGCGAAAGACGGACAGGAAATAGTGGCAGCCGGTCGTGCTGCTTGTCAGCTCATACGTGGCGTAGAGGCGCGGGCTGCGCGCGACGATGCCGGTCTCTTCAGCGAACTCGCGCAGCGCCGTCTCGGCCGGCGTCTCGCCCAATTCGGCACGGCCGCCGGGGAAGGCATACATGGCTGCCGCCGGCGGGTTGCGCCGCAGCACCAGCAGGTAGCGACCGTCGCGCTCGAGAATGGCAGAGGAGGCTGCTTGGGACGGCATCGGCGAATCCGGACTCTTCATTGACCCTTTATAGGTACTCCCCGTAGATTGTTCCAGACTGGCGTGCCGGTCGAACGAGCGGCATCCGGATTTGAAATGACGCGCACCGCCGACCATCCGCGGGGGGCGGAGCACAGCAGGCGGGATCGGTTATCATGTGCGGGCGATTTGCATTGACGGAACCGGCTGCGCGGCTGGAGGAGTTTCTCGATGTCGTGGACGTGGAGGAATTCCCGCCGCGCTACAACATCGCGCCGACCCAGCCGATCCTCGTCATCATCTCCGGCGATCGCCAGGGGCCGGGCAGCAACCTGCCGGAGCGCAAGGCGATGCTGGTCCGCTGGGGGCTGACGCCGTCCTGGGTGAAGGATCCGCGCGAATTTCCGCTTCTGATCAATGCGCGCGCCGAAACGGCGATCGACAAGGCGTCGTTCCGCGCCGCAATGCGCCATCGCCGCATCCTCGTGCCGGCGAGCGGTTTCTACGAGTGGCATCGCCCGCCGAAGGAGACGGGGGAAAAGTCGCAGGCCTACTGGATCCGGCCGCGAAACGGCCGGCTCGTCGCGTTCGCCGGCCTTATGGAAACCTGGTCTTCCGCTGACGGGTCCGAAGTCGATACCGGTGCGTTCCTGACCACGAGGTCCAATGCGGCGATCGGGCGGATCCACGATCGGATGCCGGTGGTCATCCGTCCCGAGGATTTCGGCCGCTGGTTGGATTGCAGGACGCAGGAACCGCGTGAGGTCGTTGATCTTCTTGCGCCGGTGGAAGACGACTTCTTCGAGGCCATTCCGGTATCCGATAAGGTCAACAAGGTGGCCAACGTCGACCCCGATGTTCAGGAGCCATTGGCCGGGGCGCTGGCTGCGCCCTCAGCTTCGACGAAAAGATCCATAAGCGGCGACGATTCCGGCCAGCTTTCTCTGCTCTGAGGCGATGGCGCCGCGCGGCGAGGAGACCGCAACCGGCGCCGGCAATCTTACGCTTCGGCCAGCTTCACGCCGGCGGGGAGCTCCCGCTTGACGCTCTGGACCGCTGGCTTGCGCTGGCTCGCTGCGGCCAGTACCGCCTTCAATCCCAGCGGCTTGTATTGCTCCACGAGCGGCTTGGCGTTCTCGATACGATGCGTTTTCTTCGCTCGTTCAGTAACCATCATTGGCTCCCATTTACAATTGCGGCGACACCAAGATATTCGTGCCGATTCCTGGGTCTATATTTTGTATTAATGCGTGAATTTGGTAAAAATTCGCCGGAAAATCGAGTTATGTTGGGCCTTGCTTCGATGCTGGGCGTACTTTGTCCACACTTATTAACGTGTGCAGAGTATAGTTTCGCGGTTGTGGAATGGTTTGGGTTCGCGGAGGGCCGGCGGCGCCGGCCATCGTGCTGCCGGTGGCGCCGTTTTTCTTCAGGCGTTGGGGACGTTCGAATCGCGCATGCGCGCCTTTAATTGCAGCGCCGCGGCGAGAACCGCCTTCAGCCCCAGCGGCCGGTAGCGATGGATGAGGTCACATCCGGATTTCGGTTTGTCGCTCGTCTTCGTGGTCATCTTCGATCTTCCTTGGTCGTGTCGACGGATCATGTGCCGTCGTTGTCGCACATGCCCCACCGCGCTGGTGTCACCGGGGAAACAGGCGTCACCGTTGCGGTGTCTGGTGGTGCGAATCCGCATTCGAGGAAACAGGCCGCAATCATGACGAATTGGCGGCAGCGGGTGCGGGTGAGGGCGCACGTACGAAATAAAATCCAGATGTGTGTCGTGGAAGGCGCAGGGTGCTCTTGACCATCGATGAAACCGGCGCGATAAAGCCTGCCATGAAAACGGGTCTCTGCATTATTTGCCGGAGCATTATTCGCTAGCCTCACCGCTGGCTTGGCCGTTTTCGTCTCCTGAAATCCCCAGATGACAAACGGGCCGGGCCGACCGGACGCTTGCCCCATGGGAGATTTTTGATGGCCGACAAACCGGTCCTGACCTTGTACAACACGCTCACGCGGTCGAAGGCGCCGTTCGAGCCGATCGATCCGACCAATGTCCGCATGTATGTCTGCGGTCCGACCGTCTACGATTTCGCCCATATCGGTAACGCCCGCCCGGTCATCGTCTTCGATGTGCTTTTCCGCCTGTTGCGTCACGTCTACGGCGAACAGCACGTGACCTACGTGCGCAACATCACCGACGTGGACGACAAGATCAACGCCCGCGCGCTGCGCGACTTCGGCGCCGACATCAAGGATGGAACGATCACGCTGAACGAGGCGATCCGCCGGGTGACGGAGAAGACCGCCGACCAGTTCCACAGCGACGTTGCAGCACTCGGCACGCTGCCGCCGACGCAGGAGCCGCGCGCCACCGAGTTCGTGCAGAAGCGGTCGGACGGCCGCGCCGACATGATCACGCTGATCGAGCGGCTGATCGAGCGGGGCCATGCCTACCAGGCCGCCGGCGAGGTGCTGTTCGATACCTCGTGGTCCGGCTATGGCGAACTGTCCAAGCGCAATCTGGAGGAGCAGCAGGCCGGCGCCCGCGTCGCCGTCGAGGGACACAAGAAGAACCCCGGCGACTTCGTGCTGTGGAAGCTGTCCTCGCCGGAAGAGCCGGGCTGGGACAGCCCGTGGGGCCGGGGCCGTCCGGGCTGGCACATCGAGTGCTCGGCCATGTCGGCCGCCTATCTCGGCGAGACCTTCGACATCCACGGCGGCGGGCTCGACCTGATCTTCCCGCATCACGAGAACGAGATCGCCCAGTCGCGCTGCGCCCACGGCACCAAGGTCATGGCGAACGTCTGGATGCACAACGGCTTCGTCCAGGTCGAAGGCCGCAAGATGTCGAAGTCGGAAGGCAACTTCGTCACCATCCACGACCTGCTGCACACCGAAACCTTCGGCGGGCGAAAATGGCCGGGCGAGGTGCTGCGGCTGGCCATGCTGATGACGCACTATCGCGAGCCGATCGACTTCTCGGTGAAGCGGCTGGAAGAGGCCGAGCGGCTGATGGCGCGCTGGCCAGCGGAGCAGGCGGGCGAGGGTGACGCCGACCCGGCCGTCCTTGCAGCCCTTGCCGACGACCTCAACACGGTCGCTGCCGTTCAGGCGCTGCACGCGCTGGCGCAGAAGGCGGCCCATGATCCTGCTGCTGCCGCAAGCTTCCAGGCGAGCGCGGCACTTCTCGGCGTCAGGCCGAAAAAGGTCGAGATTTCAGCGGCGTTGGAGGCCAGTGTTGACTCGATCATTCAACTCCGCCTGGAAATGCTTAAAGCCAAAAACTTCGCCGAGGCAGACAAGATCCGCGACGACCTGCTGGCCAAAGGCGTCCAGCTCAAGGACGGCAAGGACCCGGCGACGGGCGAGCGGGTGACGACATGGGAGGTGAAGCGGTGAGGTTTGCGCACAGGGTATGAAAGGCATATGCTGCGGCATATGCCACTCCCACGGAGGCTGCCATGAATGTTGTCCGCGTCGAAAAGGCCCACGAGACGGAAGCCGGCGAGAGGGTTGTCAAGCTGTTTCGCAATGGCCGCAATCAGGCTGTGCGGATCCCGGTGGAATTCGAACTACCGGGCGACGAGGCGATCATGCGCAAGGAGGGCGACCGGCTGGTCATCGAGCCGAAGGCGAAGAAGAGCAGCCTGTTGGAGTGGCTCGCGACGCTGGAGCCTTGGGATGAGGAATTTCCGGAGCTGGACGAGAAGCAGCCACCTCCCGAGGACGTCGACCTATGACCGGATTCCGCTACATGCTCGATACCAATGTCATTTCGCAGATGGTGCGCAGCCCCGCCGGCGCAGTCACGACGCGCGTTGCCGAGGTCGGAACCGACAGCCTGTGCACCAGCGCGATCGTGGCGTCGGAGTTGCGATATGGGCTTAGGAAAAAGGGATCAAATCGGCTCTCCAGCCTTGTCGAGAACGCACTGGAGCGGATCGCCATCGTACCATACGACGAAGACGTTTCCTGGAAGTATGCCGAGGCGAGATTCGAGCTTGAGAAAATTGGCCAGCCGATCGGATACACGGACCTGTTCGTCGCCGCCCATGCGCTATCGCTCGGCTTGACCCTCGTGACCGACAATGTGCGCGAGTTCATTCGCGTCAGGGGCCTGAAAGTGGAGAACTGGCAGGAGACCGCCCCATGACCGACACCGTCTATACGGGCGGCTGCCAGTGCGGTGCTGTTCGCTTCCGCGTTCAGGGCAAGCTGAAGGACGCCTCCATCTGCCACTGCCGCATGTGCCAGAAGGCCTTCGGCGCCTATTATGCGCCGCTGGTCTCGACGCGCGGCGCCGAGCTTGCCTGGACGCGCGGCGAGCCGAAGCGCTTCCGGTCCTCGAATTTCGTAAGCCGCGGTTTTTGCGCCGCGTGTGGCACGCCGTTGACCTATGAGGCACCGGACGGAGTCGCGATCGCCGCCGGCGCCTTTGACGATCCCTCCCAACTGCCGCCGACCATCCAGTTCGGCACGGAAGGCAAGGTCGCCTTCGTGGATCGCCTCCACGCCTTGCCTGGACGCACGACGGAGGAGGATTTGGAGGAAGCTCCCTTCGTCCTCCAGATCGTCTCCAACCAGCACCCCGACCACGATACCGTGACCTGGCCGCCGGAGGGTCGGCCATGAGCATCGCGCGGATCTATACGGGCGGCTGCCAGTGCGGGGCGGTGCGCTATCGCGCCGAGGGCACGCTCGACGATCCGCATCTGTGCCACTGCCGCATGTGCCAGAAGGCGGCGGGCAACTACTTTTTGCCGCTCGCGAACGCTGCCCGCGAAACCTTCCGGCTGACGCGCGGCGAGCCGGGCTGGTTCCAGTCGTCGCAGCACGTGCGCCGCGGCTTCTGCCGGGACTGCGGCACGCCGCTCTTCTACGACATGCCGACGGAAGGCTACCTCAACATCGTGCTGGGCTCGCTCGACGATCCCCAGGACGTGCGCCCGCATTCGCAGTCCGGCGTCGAGTCGCGCGTGCCCTGGTTCTCGCAGCTCTCGCGCCTGCCCGAGCGGGAAACGGATCCGGATGGGCCGGCCGGGCGCGAGCATCACATCGCCGTTCTGGAGTCGAACCGCCAGCACCCGGACTACGATACCGACCACTGGCCACCGGAGGACTGACATGACCGAAACCTATCGCACCGGGGGCTGCCAGTGTGGCGCCGTCCGTTTCCGCATCCAGGGTCAACTCGGGCGCCGGTCGATCTGCCACTGCCGCATGTGCCAGAAGCAGTTCGGCGGCTTCTTCTCCGCGCTCGTCACGGCGCCGAAGGATGGTGTGGAATGGACGCGCGAGCAGCCGAGCTATTTCCAGTCGTCCGTCAACATCGATCGCGGCTTTTGCCGGAACTGCGGCACGCCGATGACCTATCGCCATCCGGGCGGGCTCGAAATTGCCATCGGCACCTTCGACGACCGTTCCGATCTCGCGCCGCAGGTCCAGGTCAACCATGGCGCGCGGCTGGCCTGGGTGGAGACGATCTTCGAGCAGCCGATCCACGACGACCCGGACTACTATTCGCGGCAGGAGGCGATCATCTCCTTCCAGCACCCCGACCACGAGACCGATCGGTGGCCACAACAGGGGCTGAAAATCTGAGGCGTTTGCCCCTCACCCTGACCCTCTCCCCGCAGGCGGGGAGAGGGTACGCAAACGGTTGCAGCAAACTGCCTTCTCCCCGCCCGCGGGGAGAAGGTGGCCGGCAGGCCGGATGAGGGGCTATGAAACATGAATACCGTTCCCAAGGAGGGAACACGAAATGAAGAAAGAACGCATCTACCTCTTCGACACGACGCTTCGCGACGGCCAGCAGACGCCGGGCGTGGATTTTTCGGTCGAGGATAAGATTGCGATTGCCGCAATGCTCGATGAATTCGGTCTCGACTATGTCGAGGGCGGCTATCCCGGTGCCAACCCGACCGATACCGCCTTCTTCGGAAAGAGGCGCACGCGCAGTGCACGCTTCGTCGCCTTCGGCATGACCAAGCGCGCCGGCGTCTCCGCCTCCAACGATCCGGGACTTGCGGCACTTCTGGAAGCAGAAAGCGACGCCGTCTGTCTCGTTGCCAAGAGCTGGGACTACCACGTGCGCGTCGCGCTTGGCTGCAGCAATGAGGAAAACCTGGAATCGATCCGCGCGTCGGTCGAGGCGGTCGCCGCGTCCGGCAAGGAGGCGATGGTCGATTGCGAGCACTTCTTCGACGGTTACAAGGAAAACCCCGCCTATGCGCTCGCCTGCGCCAGGGCGGCCTATGACGCCGGCGCGCGCTGGGTGGTCTTGTGCGATACCAATGGCGGCACGCAGCCGCCGGAAATCCGCGACATTGTCGCCGCCGTGATCGCCGCCGGGGTTCCGGGCGCCAATCTCGGCATCCATGCCCACAATGATACCGGCCAGGCGGTCGCCAATTCGCTGGCGGCGGTGGAAGCGGGTGTGCGCCAGATTCAGGGCACGCTGAACGGCATCGGCGAACGCTGCGGCAACGCCAATCTCGTGACGATCATCCCGACGCTGGTGCTGAAGGACAGCTATGCCGAGCGCTTCGAGGTCTCGATCGACCGGGAGCGCCTGCAGGGGCTGACCCGCCTGTCGCACCAGTTCGATGAGCTGCTGAACCGCTCCCCCGATCACCAGATGCCCTATGTCGGCGCCTCCGCCTTCGCCACCAAGGCCGGCATCCATGCCTCGGCGCTTCTGAAGGATCCGCGGACCTACGAGCACATTCCGCCGGAAAGCGTCGGCAACCTGCGCAAGGTGATGGTTTCCGATCAGGGCGGCAAGGCCAACTTCATCAACGCGCTGAAGCTGCGCGGGATCGTCGTTTCCAAGGACGACCCGAAGCTCGACCGGCTGATCGAGGTCGTCAAGGAGCGTGAGGCGACGGGTTATGCCTATGAGGGCGCGGATGCGAGCTTCGCGCTGCTCGCCTACCGCACACTGGGCACCATTCCGCAGTTCTTCCATGTCGAGAGTTTCCGCGTCATGGTCGAGCGCCGCTATGACGCCAATGGCAACCTCAAGACCGTCTCGGAAGCGGTGGTAAAGGTCGTCGTCGACGGCGAAACGATGATGTCGGTGGCGGAGGGACACGGCCCGGTCAACGCGCTGGATCTGGCGCTGCGAAAGGACCTCGGCAAGTTCCAGAGCGAGATCGAGGATCTGGAACTGGCGGACTACAAGGTCCGTATTCTCAACGGGGGCACGGGAGCCATCACCCGCGTTCTGATCGAATCGACGGACGCGACGGGCGCACGCTGGTGGACCGTCGGCGTTTCCGATAACATCATAGACGCCTCGTTCCAGGCGCTGATGGACAGCATCATCTACAAGCTCCTGAAAAACCGCGATGAAGCGGGCAGGGTGGCGGCGCAGTAGCGATGTGCTGAACGCTAGCCGAAACGACCGGCCGGCGGTTCTCCGGTTGCGAGGGCGACGCGGCGCGCCGCCGGCGGCATAGATGAAGCCCGCTTCATCTACCCTTCACCGAAATGAATTGGTGTATTCACCGCGGTTGCTTTAAAAACCCATCCTGAACTGTCGCGCGGAAGCAACCTCGCGCCGCGCCACACCAAAGCAGGATCCAGCCCCATGGCCGAACAGAGCAACGCACCCGAGGCGACGAACGGCGATTCCCTGCGCGGATTTTTCTTTGCGCTCACTGCCTATCTGCTCTGGGGGATCCTGCCGTTTTTCATGAAGGCAGTGGCCCATATTCCTGCGCCGGAGGTGGTGGCGCACCGCATCGTCTGGTCCGTTCCGATCGCCGGCCTGGTGCTTCTCTGGCTCGGTCGCACGGCGGACATCTGGAGAGCGCTGCGATCGCCGCGCATGGTCTTCATGGCGATGATCACGGCGGTTTTGGTGACGATCAACTGGGGCATATATGTCTGGTCGATTGCGGCGGGGCGGGCAATCGAGGCCGCGCTCGGCTATTATATCAACCCACTGTTTTCGATCTTCCTCGGCGCCGTGATCTTGAAGGAAAAACTGTCGGGGACGCAGATCGTGTCCATCGTGCTTGCCGCCGCGGCTGTCGCCATTCTTGCTGTTGAAACGGGCGGCCTGCCGTGGGTTTCGATTGGGCTCTGCGTATCCTGGGGCTTCTACGCCTTCTTCCGCAAGACCCTGCCGATCGGGCCGAACCAGGGCTTCTTCCTGGAGGTCATGCTGCTGAGCGTTCCCGCCATCGGCTACATCGTCTGGCTGGAGGCTACGGGTCGCGGCCATTTCGGTGACACCGGCGCGAGCGACCTCCTCCTGCTGCTTTCCTGCGGCGTCATCACCGCCGTGCCGCTGATGGTCTTCGCCAATGGCGCCAAACTGCTCAGGCTCTCCACCATCGGCATCATGCAATACATCACCCCCACAATGGTCTTTCTGACGGCCGTGTTCTTCTTCCAAGAACCGTTCGGCCGTTCACAGATGGCGGCTTTCGCGTTGATCTGGGTGGCAGTGATCGTCTACTCGGGATCGATGCTGACCAGTGTTCGCCGCCGGCGCGCCGAGACGCTCAACCCGGCGGAATAACGCCCCGGACAAAGGGACCGGAAACGCGCGGCCTCCATCCGAAAGGCCGCGGCGGACTTTGGCCGGGTCGGGCCGTGACCTAAAGCCTTGCGATGATCGCCGCTTCACCGCCGCGCTCAACCGCGCCCGCCCAATGATCGATCAGGGCGGGGACGATCTGGTCGGGCTCGTCGATGACGATCGGCTGGATCAGGTGGGCGGCGTGCACGAAGCCGGCATCGGCCATGTGTCGCATCAGCTTCAGCATCGGGTCCCAGAAGCCGGCGATATTGGCAAAGACGATCGGTTTGCGGTGGCGACCGAGCTGTGCCCAGGTCATGATCTCGACGATCTCCTCGAGCGTGCCGATGCCACCCGGGAGTGCCACGAAGGCGTCGGCGCGCTCGAACATCTTGTGCTTGCGCTCGTGCATGTCGGCCGTGACGATCAGTTCGGAGAGTTGCCCGAGCGAATGACGGGTCGCCTCCATATCGATGAGAAATTGCGGTATAATTCCCGTTACCCGCCCGCCACCGGCGAGCACCCCGCTGGCGACTGCCCCCATGATGCCCTTGGTGCCGCCGCCGTAGACGAGGCGGAGGTGATTCGCGGCCATGGACTGGCCGAGCACCCTTGCGGCGTTGATATAGGCGGAATCGCGGCCTGGCTGGGAACCGCAATAGACGCAGATGGCTCGAATTGGCATGGTTTCGTCGTTCATGGTCAGATTGAGCCATCCCATAGCGGGGCAGGTCAAGGAAAATGACATAAAAGGCACGGTGAATTCGTGTGCAAACCGGCCGCAAGCTTGTGGAAACCCTTGGAAATCGCTAGCAATTCCAGGGGGAATAGCGGCGTGCCGCGTGGAGATTCTAAAAGATGAAGTACAAGACCGGCCTGGTTGCGGTAGGCGTGTTGGCAGCGGCGACGGCATTGATGGTGTTTTTCGTCCTTCCAAACATCGACGAGGAGGACGTGCCCGAAGCCACGCAGCAGGCAGCTCAGCCCGCGACTGAAACGCCACCGGCGCAGCCGCCTGCGTCCGCCGCAAAGCAGGCGCGCACGGAAACCGCGCCGGACGCGGCCGCAACGCAGACGGACGGACAGACGGACAACAAGGCCGCGTCCGAGACGGCAAACGCCGACCCGTCGAGCGCCTGGCAGGCGCCGTCCTTCGACCTGTTGCGCGTCGAACCGGACGGTTCCACCGTGATCGCCGGCCACGCCGAGCCGAACAAGGAGCTGCAGATCCTGAGCGGTGAAACGGTCGTTGCCACGACCGATGTCGGCCCTTCCGGGGATTTCGCCGCTGTGTTCGACAAGCCGCTCGCTGCCGGCGATCATGAACTGGCGCTGCGCATCCTGGACAAGGGCGGCCTGGCCAAGACGTCGGAAGAGGTCGCGACCATTTCAATCCCGAAGGACGGCAGCGGCGAGTTGCTGGCCATGGTCACCAAGCCCGGTGCGGCCAGCCGTCTGATCACGGTGCTGCAGGGACCGCAGGGCACGACCAAAACGGGCGTAGCGCCATCGCAGGGTACTGCCACCGATACCGCCGCTCTTGCCCAGCCGGAAGCCGGCGCTGCTTCGGCTCCTGAAGCCAGTTCGGAGGCCACTGCGGCCGGCGGTCAGGGTGATCTGCCGAACGTGCGCATCTCGGCTGTCGAACTCGAGGGCGACAAGATGTTCGTTGCGGGCACGACGAAGCCGGACGCATTGGTCCGCATTTATGCCAACGACAAGCTGCTCGGCGAGATCAAGTCCGATCCGCAGGGGCGCTACGTGGTCGATGGCCAGATGTCGCTTCCGGTCGGCCGTCATACTGTCCGTGCCGACGTGATGAGTGAGGACGGTGCCAAGGTTGAACTGCGTGCATCCGTGCCCTTCGATCGCCCCGAAGGCGAGCAGGTCGCGGTCGTGGCCCAGGACCATGGCGCAGCCGATCAGGCCGGCAACGAGCTCGCCTTGATCGACAACGGCGCTTTCGAAAAGCTTCGGGCGGAGGCGAACAAGGCCGTCGCCCTCCTGAGCGGGCTCTATGCCAACGGGAACCTGCCTTCGGCCGAGGAACTGGCCGCGGCGCGCTCGGCCACCGAAATTGCCCTGCAGTCGCTCGCAGCTTACAAGGCGCCGCCCGGTGGCCCCGGCGAGGCGATCGCCGCACGCACCGCCGCCGTCGCCGCGGAGGTGCTGGCGAAGTTGAAGGCGCTTCCGACCGATGCCGCGACCGTAGGCCAGTCCATCGCGGCCATCGAGGCGTCGGTCAAGGATGCCCTGACCCCGGCGACCAACGGCAGCGCTGCGGCAACGGGCGTCGCGCAGGCTCCGGCGGTCGACATCGGCAAGCTCGAGGCCGACGTGTTCGAACTGAATTCGAAGTTCACGAACCTTTTGGCGGAGAGCAATGTCCAGACCGACGCGATTCAGGCGGCGCGCAGCGCGCTAGCGACCGCCCTCGGTAGGGTTGCGGCATACTCCGCGCCGACCGGAACGGACGCCGACCGGCTGGCGCTGGTGGACAGGCTGAAGGCCTGGGCAAGGTCGGCGGAGGAGGCTCTGGCCAAACTGCCGGCCGATGCGCCGAAGGAGAGCTATGCGGAGGCACTCGCTTTGCTGAAGGCGGCCCCTCCTGTCGCGCTCTCTTCGCCGTCCGAAACCGCCGCAGCCACCGGCCAGGCAGCGGACACGGGCGCCGCGCCGCCAGCGGCCGATACGAAACCGGCGGAGGTGGGCACGGCTGCGGGTGCCGAGACGCAGGCGTCGGCCGAGCAGCCAAAAACCGTGGAACAGGCGCCGCTGAAGGAGAGCAAGACCTCCGTCATCATCCGCCGCGGCGACACGCTGTGGCAGATCGCCCGCCGCGTCTATGGTCAGGGCGTGCGCTACACGTCGATCTATCTCGCAAATGAGGACCAGATCACCAATCCGGATCGCATCCTGCCGGGGCAGATCTTCGGGGTGCCGGACAAGGCCATGCCCGAGGCCGAGGCCGAGGAAATGCATCGCAAGCGCGTGCAGGGCGACTAGCATGTCTCCCGAAAGGGAAGGCATGCGAAAATAAAGCTGAAGTCGGCACGGAAAGCTGAATAGCCCGCCGCGCTTCGACGCCGTCACCGACTTGGCGTTCGCACATTGTATTGCGCTCCGCCGCATCCTATGTCAGTCGAAGCGGCGTCCCTGTTGGGACGCCGCATTTTTTCATGAAAGCTTGAGCCGGAGCCAACCGGCGTTCGGAGGCGTGCGTGGCGGCCACAACGAAGAAAACGGTTTCTGCCGATACCAGCAATCCGCTCGGAACCATCGTCAATCTCTGGCCCTACATGTGGCCCGCAGGCCGGCCCGACCTGAAGATGCGGGTGGTTTGGGCGACGGTGTTCCTGCTCCTCGCCAAGCTCGTTCTGCTGTTGGTGCCTTATTTCTTCAAATGGGCGACCGACGCGCTGAGCGGCAAGACGGACTTGGTGGGCTTGCTGCCGCCCTTCATGCTGGGCGCGGTGATGCTGGTGATCGCCTACAATTTCGCCCGCATCTTCCAGGCCGGACTGAACCAGCTTCGCGATGCCCTGTTTGCCAGCGTCGGCCAGTATGCCGTCCGTCAACTGGCCTACAGGACCTTCGTCCATCTCCACCGTCTGTCGCTGCGGTTCCATCTGGAGCGGCGCACGGGAGGGCTGTCGCGCGTCATCGAACGCGGCACCAAGGGCATCGAGACGATCGTTCGCTTCACCATCCTCAACTCCGTCCCGACCATGATTGAGTTCCTTCTGACGGCGGCCGTGTTCTGGATCGGCTACGGCTTCAGTTACCTGCTCGTCACCGCGGTCACGGTCGCGCTCTATATCTGGTTCACCGTCCGCGCCAGCGACTGGCGCATTTCCATCCGCCGCTCGATGAACGAGAGCGACACGGAGGCAAACACCAAGGCCATCGATTCGCTGCTCAACTTCGAAACGGTGAAGTACTTCGGCAACGAGGACATGGAGGCCAAACGCTTCGATCAGTCGATGGCGCGCTACGAGCGCGCGGCGACCCAGGTCTGGACCTCGCTCGGCTGGTTGAACTTCGGCCAGGCGCTGATCTTCGGCGTCGGCACGGCGATCATGATGGTGATGTCGGCGCTGGCCGTGCAGCGCGGCGAGCAGACGATCGGCGACTTCGTCTTCGTCAACGCCATGCTGATCCAGTTGGCGATCCCGCTGAACTTCATCGGTTTCGTCTACCGTGAAATCCGCCAGGGCCTCACCGACATCGAGCAGATGTTCGATCTTCTTGAGGTGCCTGCGGAGGTCGAGGACCGCCCGGGCGCGGGCCCGCTTGCGATCGGCGCCGGCGCCATCTCCTTCCGCGATGTCCATTTCGCCTACGACCCCGCACGACCGATCCTCAAGGGCGTCTCGTTCGAGGTCCCGGCCGGCAAGACCGTCGCGGTCGTCGGCCCCTCGGGGGCCGGCAAGTCGACCTTGTCGCGCCTGCTCTATCGCTTCTACGATGTTCAGCAGGGGGCGATCACGATCGATGGGCAGGACGTCCGCGACGTGACGCAGAAGTCGCTGCGCGCGGCGATCGGCATGGTGCCGCAGGATACCGTGCTGTTCAACGACACGATCGCCTACAACATCCGCTATGGCCGGCCATCGGCGACCGACGAGGAGGTGCGGGCGGCCGCTGACGTGGCCCAGATCAGCAGTTTCATCGAGCACCTGCCGGAGGGTTTCAAGTCGATGGTCGGCGAGCGCGGCCTGAAGCTGTCCGGCGGCGAAAAGCAGCGCGTGGCGATTGCCCGAACGATCCTGAAGAGTCCGCCGATCCTGATCCTCGACGAGGCGACTTCGGCGCTCGATACCCGCACCGAGCAGGAGATTCAGGCAGCCCTTGAGCTTGTCTCGAAGAACCGCACGACGCTTGTCATTGCCCACCGGCTGTCGACCGTGGTCTCGGCCGACGAGATCATCGTGCTGAAGGACGGCCGGATCTCCGAACGCGGCACCCACGCCGGCCTTCTGCGTCAGGGCGGCCTCTATGCCTCGATGTGGAACCGTCAGCGCGAGGCGACGGAAGCCGAAGAGCATCTCAAACAGGTTCGCGAGGCGGACGAGCTCGGTGTGGTCGTGCGAAGTGCTCCAGCGAACTGACCATGAGCGGCATGGCGGCCGGAAAGCCGCCATGCCCGCCCGATATTGATGACGCCCGCCTGCTGATCGATCATGCGACGAGGTCCGGGGCATCCACAATGCTCCGCTCGTAGCGCAGCGCCGCGTCCGCCGTCTCCTGCAGGAAGGCGAACCAGTTTGCTTTGTCGCCGAAGCTGCCAATGCCCAGGTTTCGGCGCACCCGGTTCAGGGCCTGCTCGGTCTCCGGTCCAAAGACGCCGTCAGCCCCGGCTTCTCCAACACTCTGGTTGAACAGCTTAACAAGCGCATGCTGAACGAACAGCGTGTGACTTCGCGCGTCCCGCTTGAACCTTGGGGCGGTACCGTTGTCGAAATGAAGATGGTCCCTGTGCGCCTGATTGTAATCGTGGTTGAGGACGGTGCCGAAATGCAGCCGCAGCAGCGCCTCGATCGCCAGATAGAGGAAGGGGCGGGCGGGAAACGTGTCGGCGACCCACCGGCTGCCGTCCGTGAAGATCAGCGCGTCGAGGTCGAAGGCTCTGTTTCTGTGGTGGTAGGAGACACCGGCGCCCGACCGCCCGACGCCGCCGCTCCAGATCTGACCGATTTCCAGCCCATGCTTGCTGAGAACCGCTTGCATCCCCGAGAAGCACGCCGTGCATTGGTGCAGGAAGTCGTTGTCGATGAACGGCCGCATCGCGACGGCGTGCCGTCCGTAGGATGTACCGTTGAAACGATCGTAATACAGGGGCAGACCTGCAATGCTTTCAACTCGCGTCAATGCCATTTCATCCTCCTTTAGGTTGTGTAATAAATTTATGCACCTATTGATAGAATTATGCCATCTAGAAATATGTGAAGCACCGACGCGGTGATGCAGAATTGCCGCAGAGTGGCGGAGAACACGCGGCACAGCACGGCCCGATTGCCGACGGGCTGCGGCCTCGACGCATTGCCCCCGTGGCCGTTTCGCGCTAGTTGCAGTGCGCAAGAAAAGCGGAGAGGCATGCATGAGTCTGGTCGGTACGGTCCGAAACACCCTGGTTCCCGTCCATCGCGAAGGATGGAAGTTCGTTGCCATCTTCTTCGTGGTGTCGCTCGTGCTCGGGCTCCTGTGGGAGCCGTTGATGTGGATCGGCTTCATCCTGACGGCCTGGTGCGCCTACTTCTTCCGCGACCCTGAGCGCGTCACTCCGCAGGATCCGGATCTCGTCATCAGCCCGGCGGACGGCCGTGTCTCGTCGATCGCGATGGTGACACCGCCGCTCGAGCTCGAGCTTGGCTCCGAGCCGATGCTGCGCATCACCGTCTTCATGAACGTCTTCAACTGCCATGTGAACCGGGCGCCGATGCGGGGCAGCGTCCGTCGCATCGCCTATCGCGCCGGGCGGTTTCTCAATGCCGAACTGGACAAGGCGAGCCAGGAGAACGAGCGCAACAGCCTGGTGATCGACACCGTGCACGGCGAGATCGGCGTCGTTCAGATTGCCGGTCTCGTGGCCCGACGCATCGTCTGCTGGACCTCGACGTTCGATCGTCTCGAGGCCGGTGAACGCTTCGGTCTGATCCGTTTCGGATCGCGGCTCGACGTTTTCCTGCCGGCCGGTGCCGAAGCACGGGTTGCGCTCGGCCAGACCGCGGTCGCCGGCGAGACCGTGCTTGCGGAGTTCGGTTCGGCGAAGGGACCAACGCTGGGACGCCGGGGTTGACAGGGGCGCGGGATCGCGTGATTTCGGAGTTCGGTGTCTTGCCGGATCGATTTCAGTGCGTTCCGGCCTGCAAACAAAGCGAGCCGAAATGAAAACGCCGTTCCATCCCTATGAACCGAACGGGCCGAATGATGAGGCCCGCGGTCCGCGATTGCGTCAAATCCCGCTGCGGGTGATCATTCCCAACCTGATCACGATTCTTGCCATCTGCGCCGGCCTGACCGGCATTCGCCTTGCCTTCGAAAATCGCTACGAGCTCGCTGTCGGCATGGTTCTTCTGGCGGCCTTCCTCGACGGGATCGACGGGCGCGTCGCCCGTCTCCTCAAGGCCACGTCGAAATTCGGCGTGCAGATGGATTCGCTGGCCGATATCGTCAATTTCGGAGTTGCGCCGGCGCTGGTGCTCTACGTTTTCGTGCTCGACCAGGCCCGCTCGATCGGCTGGATCGCGGCCCTCATCTTCGCCATCGCCGCCGGCCTGCGCCTTGCCCGTTTCAACGTGATGGCGGAACGGGAGACCAAGGCGAGCTGGCAGAGCGAATATTTCGTCGGTGTTCCGGCGCCCGCCGGCGCCATGCTCGTGCTGCTGCCGGTCTATGTCGGATTCCTGGGGGTGGCGCCGAGCCAGCCCTTCGCCCTGATCGCTTCGGCCTATACGGTGCTGATCGCCTTCCTTCTCGTCAGCCGTGTCCCGGTCTGGTCCGGCAAGTCCGAGGGCGGGCGCATCCGCAAGGATCTGGTCCTGCCAGTCATGCTCGCCATCGTCATCTATGTGGCGACGCTGATGAGCTTCACCTGGGAAACCATGGTCGTCACCGTCGCCCTCTACCTCGCCTCGCTGCCCTTCGGCGCCCGCGCCTGGTACCGCAAATATGGCGGCTGGCCGGCGACCGATTCGTCGGTCGAGAACCCGTTTCCCGGCGAAAGCGACGAACACTGAAGACGGACGGACACGCTCTCCGTATTTTCCGGGCTGAGATGCAAGACATCGCATGCCTATGCTCTGCAAGGGAATTGCGCCGCGATCCACTGAGCGGCGTCAGCGAGGCGACGGAGCTTCGCGTGCACGAAGAAGCGCCTGCATGGCCGTGCTGAAAACGCCAAAGGGCCCCGCGCAGTTTGCAATGCGCGGGGCCCTTTGGGCCGATTGAATCAGCTGGCCATCAGCTCGGCATATTGTAGTCGACGATCTTCTTCTCGCGGACGATGAAGAGCTTGCCGGTTTCGGTCATGTCCGGGCCGAGCAGCGGCATCAGCGCTTCGGCGACTTCCGAAGGATGCGGCACCGTCGAAGGATCCTCGCCGGGCACGGCCTGGGCGCGCATGGCGGTCCGGGTCGGGCCGGGATCGATGGACAGGATGCGCAGCGCGGTGCGCTGCGTCTCGCCGGCCCAGGTGCGCGCCAGCGCCTCGACGGCCGCCTTGGAGGCGGAGTAGGGGCCCCAGAAGGGCTTGCACTTGTGCGCCGCCGCCGACGACAGGATCAGCGCCCGCCCGGCGTCCGACTTCAACAGCAGCGGCTCGACCGAGCGGATCAGCCGCCATGTCGCGTTGACGTTGATCGTCATCACCTTCTCGAAAACCTTCGCCTCGACATGGCCGATCGGCGAGATGGTGCCGAGCACGCCGGCATTGGCGACGAGGATGTCCAGCTTGCCCCAGCGCTCGAAGATCGAGCCGCCGAGCTTGTCGATCGCCGCCATGTCGGCGAGGTCAAAGGGCACGAGCGTGGCGGTGCCGCCGACGGCCCTGATCGCGTCATCGAGCTCTTCGAGGCCGCCGACGGTCCGGGCGCAGGCGATCACATGCGCGCCGCGCTTGGCCAGTTCGAGGGCGGTGAAATAGCCGATGCCGCGTGAGGCGCCGGTGACAAGCGCGATTCGGTCTTTCAGATCGATGTCCATCATACCCTTCCCGTGTGATGCCGGCCGAAAGAAGAAGGCCGCGTTTCCGCAGCCTTCTAGCGCATAACCCTGCAAATCGGAACGATTTGAAGGGAGGAAATATGCGCAGGTTCAACGGATTGCAGCGTCGCTGGCGCGTCATGATGACGCGTTCGGCTATCGCGTGATTGAAAACCGCCGCCGCACGTCAGCCGTTGCTGGCGAGCACCGAGACTTTGCGGCCCATCGTCTCACCGTCCTTGTCCAGCAGGCGGGTCGGATAGTCGCCGGTGAAATAGTGGTCGGTGAACTGCGGTCGGGCGGGGTTGCGGTCCTCGCCGCCGACGGCACGGTAGAGGCCGTTGATCGAGAGGAACTGCAGCGAGTCGGCGCCGATATACTTCGCCATCGCCTCCACGTCGGCATATTGGTTGGCCAGCAGCTTGTCCTTGTCCGGCGTGTCGATGCCGTAGAAGTCGGGGTGGAAGATCATCGGGCTGGCGACGCGGATATGCACTTCCTTGGCGCCGGCGTCGCGGATCATCTGCACGATCTTGACCGAGGTCGTGCCGCGAACGATGGAATCGTCGACGAGAACGACGCGCTTGCCCTCGATCATGGCGCGGTTGGCCGAGTGCTTCAGCTTTACTCCGAAGGCGCGGATCTGCTGCGTCGGTTCGATGAACGTGCGCCCGACATAGTGGTTGCGGATGATGCCGTACTCGAACGGAATGCCGCTCTCCTGCGCGTAGCCGAGGGCGGCCGGCGTGCCGCCATCCGGCACCGGCACGACGACGTCGGCCTCCACCGGATATTCCTTGGCCAGGTTGATGCCCATGTTCTTGCGCGCGACGTAGACGTTGCGCCCGCCGACGATCGAGTCGGGCCGGGCGAAGTAGACGTACTCGAACAGGCACAGGCGTTCAGGCGTCGGATTGCCCGATTTGCGGGCTTCGATGGAGATCGAACCGTCCGGCTCGATCTCGCAGATGATGATCTCACCGTTCTCGACATCGCGAACGAATTTCGCGCCGATGATGTCGAGCGCGCAGGTTTCCGAGCAGAAGATCGGCTTGCCGTCGAGCTCGCCCATAACGAGCGGTCGGATGCCGGTGGGATCGCGGGCGGCGATCAGCTTGGTGCGGGTGATGGCGAGCATCGAGTAGCCGCCCTCCATCTGCCGGATGGCGTCGATGAAACGGTCGGTCGTGTTCGTGTAACGCGAGCGGGCGATCAGGTGCAGCACCACTTCCGTGTCCGAAGTCGACTGACAGATGGCGCCGCCGGCGATCAACTGCCGGCGCAAGGTCAGGCCGTTGGTGAAGTTGCCGTTGTGCGCCACCGCGATGCCGCCCACTTCCAGTTCCGCAAACAGCGGCTGCACATTGCGCAGCGCCACCTCGCCGGTGGTGGAGTAGCGGGTGTGGCCGATCGCCATATTGCCGGGCAGCTTCGCCAGCGTTGCCGGGTTGGTGTAGTGGTCGCCGACGAGGCCCATGTGCTTCTCGGCATGGAACTGCTTGCCGTCGACGGAGACGATACCGGCGGCTTCCTGGCCCCGGTGCTGGAGAGCGTGCAGCCCGAGTGCCGTCAGCGTGGCCGCATCCGGATGGCCGAGGATGCCGAAAACGCCGCATTCCTCATGAAGCGTATCCCCGTCCAGATCGCTGTCGGAACGGTGGGCGGAAACGGAAAAATCGGTCATTTGCTGCAAGCCTTTGCTCGGGACATTTCGGGGTTGCACGGGGTTTGCCTCTCGGTGCCGGGCGGTTTCACCGGGCTCCATGGCTGAGGCTCATATCCAATTTCTGGCCGCGACGCCAATATGTGTACGCCTTAACGACTTAACCACCGAAGTCCGAAGGCTTCAGTGGCAAGTTTCAATCCTATCAGATTTCCGCCGCTGCCGCTCTGGCGAAAAACGTGGAGCAGCCCGGCGAGATCATCCGCTCGTTGCCGGCGCCTCCTCTGCCGGCTCCTCGCCCGTGGCCGGGGCCTGCCCGGTTGCGCCGTCCGTGCCTTCGGCAGGCGTTTCCGTACCCTCGGCCGGTGCGCGCTTGCCAAGCAGGCGATCGCGGATCTGCGTATCGGCGTCCTCCGGCAACAGTGCGATCAGCTTGGTGCCGAGGTTGTCGAGCAGCGGCTTCGACTTCGCGCTGCCGATCCAGGACGGCTGCTGCTGCGGGGCGACCAGCCAGTTGAAGAACAGCATGGCGACGACGACGAGCAGGATGCCGCGGGCGGCGCCGAACAGGAAGCCGAGGGTCCGGTCGAGCGCACCGATGCGGCTGTCGATGATGAAGTCGGCGATGCGCATGGTGATGAAGGAGATCACGATCAGCGCAACGAGGAACACGGCGGCGGCCGAGCCGATGATCGCGACCGTGTCGCTGGCCGTGTAGTCCTTGGCGTAGGGCAGAAGCACCGGGTAGAGGAAGTAGGCGGCGGCGGCGGCGCCGACCCAGCTTGCAACCGACAGAACCTCCCGCGAAAACCCGCGCACCATCGCCAGAACGGCGGAGAAGAGCGCGACGCCGATGACGATACCGTCGAGAAGGGTGATGGGCATGTGTTGTCTACTCCAGACCTGGAATGTCGTTCGACCCGGGTGCGATGTGCTCGCGCACATTAGCCGATTGCGTCAAGCGCGTCTCAATTCGGTTCATCAGTAACGAACTGTTTCCACAAAGGTTTGCCAATTTCGCGGCAGCCGCATCAGTTGTCGTCGTCGCCGCGCATGAGCGCGCCCTTCGAGCCGGCAATGCGCGCCACCAGATCCGGCAGGCTGTCGATCTCCGCCCAACGCCTGCCATTGCCCCGCGGCAGTTCGGCGGAGCCGGTTGGCAGCACGGCCTGCGAAAACCCAAGCTTCTCAGCCTCCTTCAGGCGCTGCGCGGTGTGCGACACGGGCCGGACGGCGCCCGAAAGGCTCACTTCGCCGAAATAAACGCAATCCTTCGGCAGGGCAAGCCCGGCCAGCGACGAAACGAGGGCGGCGGCAACGGCAAGGTCTGCTGCCGGTTCGGAGATGCGAAAGCCGCCGGCGACGTTGAGATAGACGTCGTGCTGTCCCAGCCGCACGCCGCAATGGGCCTCGAGCACGGCAAGGATCATCGAAAGCCGCGCCGAATCCCAGCCGACAACGGCGCGGCGCGGCGTGCCGAGGGAGGTCGGCGCCACCAGCGCCTGCACCTCGACCAGGACCGGACGCGTGCCTTCCATGCCGGCAAAGACGGCCGCGCCCGGCGACTTTTCGTTGCGCTCTCCGAGAAACAGTTCGGAGGGGTTGGAGACCTCGCGGAGGCCCTTGTCCGACATCTCGAACACACCGATCTCGTCGGTCGGCCCGAAGCGGTTTTTGACCGTGCGCAGGATGCGGTAGTGGTGGCCGCGGTCGCCCTCGAAATAAAGCACCGCGTCGACCATGTGTTCGACGACGCGGGGGCCGGCGATCTGGCCCTCCTTGGTCACGTGGCCGACAAGGACGATGGCGGCGCCGGTCTGCTTGGCGAAACGGATCATCGCCTGTGCGCCTGTGCGCACCTGGGTGACTGTCCCCGGGGCCGATTCGACGATGTCGCTCCACAGCGTCTGGATCGAATCGATGATGGCGAGATCGGGCCGCTTGCCGTCGGCGAGCGTCGCCAGGATGTCCTCGACATTGGTCTCGGCGGCGAGCAGCACGTCGGTCTCGGCAGCCCCCAGGCGCTGCGCGCGAAGCCGGATCTGGGCCACCGCCTCCTCACCGGAAACATAGATGACGCGCTGGCCGCGACGCGAAAGGGCGGCTGCCGCCTGCATCAGCACGGTCGACTTGCCGATGCCCGGATCGCCGCCGACGAGCACGGCCGAGCCGCGCACGAAGCCGCCGCCGGTGACGCGGTCGAGTTCGCCGATTCCGGTCTCGATGCGCGGCGCCTCCTCGATCTCGCCCGACAGCGCGGTCAGCGCGACGACGCGGCCCTTCTTGGGTGTCTTGCCCGGCCCGCCGCCGATCCCGCCCATCGGGTCTTCCTCGACGACGGTATTCCACTCGCCGCAGGCGTCACATTTGCCGACCCAGCGCGCGTGGATCGTGCCGCAGTTCTGGCAGACGAATTGGGTGCGGGCCTTGGCCATCCGGTCTCGCTTTCAACATCAACGTGTAGGGATTCGCTGAAAGCGAGTTAGCACAAAGCGAGAACGCCGCCTACCTGTTCGCGTCGACATAATCCCGTCGGTAGCGTGGACCGAGGCTTGTCAGCAGCACATAGTCGATTGTGCCACCCGCTTTAGCCACCTTCTCGATCGGCATGTTGGGACCGAACAGCTCGATGAAGTCGCCCGCGCGCACCGCACCTTCCGGAAGGTCGGTCACGTCGAAATGGGTGAGATCCATGGTGACGCGGCCGATCAGCGGCACGGCGCGCCCGTGGAGATATCCGCTGGCGCCGGAAATGCCGGTCTGACGCAGCGGGACGCCGGCGCCGGAAAGGCTGCGCAGGTAGCCGTCGGCATAGCCGATCGCGGCGACGGCGATCCGGCTGTCGCGCGTCAGGACGGCGGCAGCACCGTAGCTGACGCTTTCGCCGATCCGCGCGTCGCGCACCTGGAGGATGCGTGCCTCGGCCGTGACGACCGGTTTCATCGGGTTCGGTTCGTCGTTCACCGCCGCGCCGCCGTAAAGCGAGATCCCCGGTCGGGTCAGGTCGAAATGGAATTCCTCGCCCAGGAAAACGCCGGCGGAATTGGCAAGACTTGCCTCGACGCCCTCGAACGCTTTGATGGCCGCGCGAAAACGATCGAGCTGCATGCGGTTCATCGGATGCATCGGCTCGTCGCCGCAGGCGAGGTGGCTGAGAATCAGCACCGGCGAGAAGCTCGCCGGCCGGGCCGGGTCATGGGCGAGCGCGATTGCATCGGGCACCGACAGGCCGAGCCGGTTCATGCCCGTATCGACCTGCAGCGCGCATGGATGATCGCCGCGCTCCGATATCGCAGCCATGAAGACGGCAAGCTGGCCTTGCGACGCCAGCACCGGGACCAGATCGTAATCGAAGAACAGCCGCTCCGAGCCGGGCCACATCCCGGAAAGGACGAAGATGCGTGCATCCGGCACGAGCGGTCGCAACGCCACGCCCTCTGCCGGGCTTGCGACGAAGAAGTCGCGGGCGCCGGCGCCATAGAATGTCCGGGCCGCCGGCTCCAGCCCGGTGCCATAGGCGTCGGCCTTGAGCACTGCCGCGGTGCGGGCCTTCCCCGACTTCCGGGCCATAAGGCGCCAATTGTCGGCGAGCGCCTGAAGGTCGATGGTCAACCGCGCATGTTCTTCGCCGATCGGCGCCGTGGACGAGAAGGGACTGGCCGGGGAGATACTGCTTTTCGTCATCGTTCTCGAATACTCGTTCACGCATCGGGCGGCAACAGGATTGCAGCAACCACGGCAAAAGCAAAGGAATTCACAATCGATGTGTTCCCCGGGGCTTTTCGCGCGCACCGGTTCCTTTTAACGTCCGGCGCGCAATCGGGAGGCGAGCTGCACGGAATGGGAAAGCACCATGCGATGGTTGTGTTGGCCTTGGGGTTGGTGGCTGCCCACGGCGTGTTGCCGTTGCGGGCCCAGGAGCCGGCAAGTGCCCCAAGGGAACTGCGCGATGCCTTTGCCACGCTGCTCGGCCTCGACTTGAACGGCAGCACGGCCATGCAAGACGGCAGCATCGATGTTTATCGCTCGGTTCTGGACGATCCGGCGGCGCCGCGGTTGCTGACCCGTCTGGAGGTGGGTGGAAACGGATGCCGTGCGCGCACCACCTCGGCCCTGCAGTATCCGGGACAGTGGGCCGTGCTTTCCCTGACCATGACGGACCTGCACAGTGTCACGCGCGCCGTTGCCTATCGCTCGGTCGACGACCTCATCGCAGAGCGAAATCCGCTGCCGCCGCACGATCCGGACGCCAGGCAGTTGGTCCTTGAAGGCAAGGGGCTTCGGTGCACGACGCGTCTGTCGCTGGAGGCTGAAGGAAACGAGCCGATCGACACCTGTCGGGACCGGCTCGATATCGAGCTGACGGGCGAGGCTTCGGCGGCGCTCGCCCTGATGGCCGCCAAGTGCAACATCACGGTCTTGCGGCACTGACCGAAGCCAACCGCCGGATCAGTGCTCGTACTGGGTGAAGGACGGATCGGCCAGATCGGTGAAGCGGGTGAATTCCGACTGGAAGGCGAGCTTGACGGTCCCGGTCGGACCGTGGCGCTGCTTGGCGATGATCACGTCGGCCGTGCCCTTCACCTTCTCGAACTGCATCTTCCATTCTTCGTATTTCGGGTCGAACTCGTCGCGCGGCTCGAGGTTTTTCACGTAATATTCCTCGCGGAACACGAACAGCACCACGTCGGCGTCCTGTTCGATCGAGCCCGATTCGCGAAGGTCGGAGAGCTGCGGCCGCTTGTCCTCGCGGTTCTCGACCTGACGGGAGAGCTGGGAAAGCGCGATGATCGGCACGTTCAGTTCCTTGCCGAGTGCCTTCAGCCCGGTGGTGATCTGGGTGATTTCCTGCACGCGGTTGTCACTGGACTTGCCTGAACCGGTCATCAGCTGGATATAGTCGACCACGATGCAATCGAGACCGCGCTGGCGTTTCAGCCGCCGTGCCCGGGCCGAAAGCTGGGCGATCGAGATACCACCGGTCTGGTCGATGTAGAGCGGTACCTTCTGCATCATCTGCGAACAGGCGACGAGCTTTTCGAAGTCGTGCTCGGAGATGTCGCCGCGGCGGATCTTCGACGAAGAGACTTCCGTCTGCTCGGAGATGATACGGGTGGCGAGTTGCTCGGACGACATTTCGAGGGAGTAGAAGCCGACGACGCCGCCGTTCTTCGCCTTGTACGAGCCGTCCGCCTGCACTTCCGGCTCGTAGGCGGCAGCGATGTTGTAGGCGATGTTGGTGGCAAGCGAGGTCTTGCCCATGCCGGGACGGCCGGCAAGCACGATCAGGTCGGAGCGCTGCAAGCCGCCCATGCGGGCGTCGAGCGAGTGGATGCCGGTGGAGATGCCCGACAGCGAGCCGTCGCGCTCGAAGGCCGCACCCGCCATGTCGATTGCCTGGGCCACGGCGTCGTTGAACGACTGGAAGCCGCCGTCGTAGCGGCCGGTCTCGGCGAGCTCGAACAGGCGCCGCTCGGCGTCCTCGATCTGGTTTTGCGGTGGCATGTCGAGCGGCGCATCATAGGCGATGTTGACCATGTCTTCGCCGATGGTGATCAGCGATCGGCGCAGCGCCAGGTCGTAGATGGCGCGGCCATAGTCTTCGGCGTTGATGATGGTCACGGCTTCGGCGGCGAGCCGGGCGAGATATTGCGGGATCGTCAGATCGCCGACGCGCCCATCGGCGGGAAGGTGCGTCTTCAGCGTGATCGTGGTGGCGATCTTGCCCATGCGGATGGTGTCGCCGGCAAGCTCGTAGATCTTGCGGTGCAGCGGCTCGTGAAAGTGGATCGGCTTCAGGAAATCCGAGACGCGGTAGTAGGCGTCGTTGTTGACGAGGATCGCGCCCAGCAGCGCCTGCTCGGCCTCGATGTTGCTCGGCGCTTCGCGATGATGCACGCCAAGATCGTCGCGGCCCGGACTGGCAAGTTTTCGCACGGCGTCGTTCATTTGGCCCGAATCTCCCCGAATCCCTATTGCAGTGATGGATCCTGCTTCAACCCGGAAGGCGCACGGGTCAAGCGCCGACTGTTTCCGAACTGGCCGGAGCGAGCGGTGGGGACGTCGTTCAGCACGGTCTTCGACCTATCCACAGCAAGGAGCGTGCGGAATTCCCACAGTGGCGGACAATCGCCTGGTTTCAGGGCTGAAACCGATGGTCGGACTTGACGTGCCCGGCGCGCGGCGTCCGATTCGGCTGGGTCGGGACGCCGTTGATCGCTGTGTCCTGTGGGAACGAGCGCGCCCCGGCGGCGCGGCCCTTGCCGCCGCTCTCGTGGGCCTTCAAGGCGCCTTCGCCCTGGCCGACGTAGTCGCGCGTCAGCGGCACAGCCTGCTGGTCATGTGCGAGTTGAAGCTGGAAGACGACGAGATTCTGCCAGCGGAAAGCGCTCTCCGAACTGGCGAGATAAAACTCCCAGATCCGGCAGAAGCGTTCGTCGTAGAGCGCCTTGGCTTCGTCCCGCCGGGCCATGAAGCGCTGGCGCCAGTGTCGAAGCGTTTCGGCATAGTGCAGCCGCAGGATCTCGATGTCGGTCACCCGCAGGCCTGATTTCTCGACCGCCCGCATTACCTCGGAAAGGGCAGGAATGTAGCCGCCGGGAAAGATGTATTTCTCGATGAACGGGTTGTTGCTGGTGGGGGCGTCGGTCCTGCCGATCGTATGCAGCAGCATCACGCCGTCCGGCTTCAGCAGTGCTGCGGCCTTGCGGAAAAAGGTGAGGTAGTTGGGCCGCCCGACATGTTCGAACATGCCGACCGAGACGATCCGGTCATAGGTGCCGGGCGCGTTGCGATAATCCTCCAGCAGGAAGCGCACCTCCTTCTCCAGCCCTGCGCCCCTGGCGCGCTGGCTTGAGACCGCAAACTGCTCGTCGGAGAGCGTCACGCCGGTCACGTGCGCGCCGAGATTGCGGGCCAGATAGAGCGCCATGCCGCCCCAGCCGCTGCCGATGTCCAGCACGGACAGCCCGGGGCGGCCGATCGTGAGCTTGGCGGCGATGTGCCGCTTCTTCGCCAGTTGCGCCTCGTCGAGGCTCTGGTCCGGCGTCTCGAAATAGGCGCAGGAATACTGCTTGTCCTCGTCGAGGAAGAGATCATAGAGGGCGCCCGTCAGGTCGTAGTGATGCTGGACGTTGTCGCGCGAGCGGCGGATGTCGTTCTTCTCCCGCAGCCAGCGCAGAAGATAACGGCTCCGTTCCAGGAAGCGGTTCCAGCCGCTGTCGTAATATTTGAACTCGGGGTTGCCGGTGAAGACCGTTTCAAGCAGGTCGAACATGTCGCCCTCGACCAGGTCGATATCGCCGCTCCCGTAGCGGTGGCCGAGGTAGAAGGCGGGGTCGAGGACGAGCCCCCATTGGGCGCGCTTGCTGTTGAGGCGGATGTGAACCGGTTTGCCGGTGGCGTCGCCGAAGCTGCGCGTCTCGCCGTCCGGATAGGTCAACTTCAGATTACCGCGCCGAACCAGACGTGAAATCATCGAAGCAAGAATGATTTTCATCTGAAACTCCATCGCAGGCTGCGGCGGAGCGGGTCAGGGTCGGAAACCCGCCTGGTGCGGCCCGACCGCTTTCCAGTCTGATTTCCCTAGCAAATAACAAAAAAACCCGGATTTCAACCCGGGTTTTTCGCATCTATAGCGGGAGGCGGCGCACGCGCTTGGTCACTGTGCGCCGCAATTCCGCTCTCAGGCTTCCTCGCCTTCGAGATCGGCATCCGGATCGAAGAAGTCTTCCGGCTTCAGCGCATCCTCGTCGACGCCATAGATCGCATCGGCCGAGGTCAGGCTTTCGCCCTTGGCCTGGCGCTCGGCTTCGTCGGCGGAACGGGCGACGTTCACCTCGATGGCGAGCTCGACTTCCGAATGCAGGTGCAGGACGACCTTGTGCAGGCCGATCGCCTTGATCGGGGTGTTCAGCTCGACCTGGTTGCGGCCGATGTTGAAGCCGTTTTCAGTCAGCGTCTCGACGATGTCGCGCGCTGCGACCGAGCCATACAGCTGGCCCGTCTCGCCGGCGGAGCGGACGATGACGAAGGACTTGCCGTCGAGCTTCTCGGCCACCTGCTGGGCTTCGGACTTGCGCTCGAGGTTGCGGGCTTCCAGCGTGGCGCGCTCGGCTTCGAAGCGCTTCTTGTTGGCTTCGTTGGCGCGCAGCGCCTTGCCGAGCGGCAGCAGGTAGTTGCGGGCAAAGCCGTCGCGGACCTTCACGGTTTCGCCCATCTGGCCGAGCTTGGCGATGCGTTCGAGGAGAATCACGTCCATGTTCAGTTCCTTTCTTTCAGTTCAGTTGTTGTTCGATTTCGTTTCCGGTTTCGGCCCTGCCGGGGTCAGCGCAATCGTGCGCCGCGTATCCGTCAGGCCGAGAACGAGAATGAGGAGGACGGGGAGGGCGAACAGGAGCACCGAGCCGTAGGCGAGCCACAGCGCCGGCAGCCGCCACGCCTTGCCGCGGCTGCGCTGGTGCAGGATCGCGAAGCCGGACAGCACGAAGCCAGCGCCGAACGTGCCGCAGACAAGCGCACCGATGATGGCGGGAACGCCCCCGGCGAAGCAGAGCAAGAGCCCGGCGAGAAACACGAAGACCGCATTGCGGTGCATGCGCAGCACCGTTGGCATGTCCTCGCGCGGCCGCAGCCCCTTGCCCGACAGCCGCACGATCGCGGTGGCGATGTAATAGGCAGCAAAGAGCAGCAGTACCCAGAGCGCGCCCTGCACGAGCGGCAACGCAACGCCGAAGATCGCCTTCATCTGCGCAACCGCTGCGGGATCGGGATTGTAGAGCGGCTCCTGCTGCCTCAGCGCCTGCAGCATCAGGTCGACCATCTGATCGGCCAGCGCGCCGCTGTAGCCGATGATCGCGCCGACGGCGATCATGCCCAGCGTGACCATCACCGCAAGGTGGGTCAGGATGTTGGACAGCGGATACCAGGCGAGCGCATCCTTTGGGCCGCCCAGTTCGGAGGCGGGGCGGGCGAGGTTTGCCAGGTTGGAGAGCCAGCCGGCCGGGATCAGCGTGATGATGACGATCAGCAGCGCGAAATGAGAGGAGGCCATCGCGGCGGCAACCGCGCCACCGGCAATCACGGCGATCAGCGCGCTCGCATTGCCCCAGCCGAGACCGGCAATCAGGATGGGTAGGGCGGAGCCGGCGAAAAAGAAGATCGCAAGCGCCGACTGGACATTCGCGCTCAGCGACAGCAGAGCGGCGGTGACACCGGCGATGAGCCCGATCGCAATGGAAGTCCAGTTCAAGTTCTGCACGGCGCTGTCCTGTCTTGCCAGACAGTTAGAGGAGTTTCCTGAAAAGTCGCTTCAGGAACCGCTCCCCAACATGGGATGGCTGTCGCCCGAATGCCTTTCGGACTGTGGCCGGTGACTGTTCCGATCCGCGCCCAACACGGAAGGGAAATGGGAAGGCTATGACGCCTTCCCGAAAGTGTTGCGCGTCCGCCGGTGCGGGCGCGCGTCGTGCCTTAGGCGACGACGTAGGGCAGCAGGCCGAGGAAGCGGGCGCGCTTGATCGCCTTGGCGAGTTCGCGCTGCTTCTTCTGGGAAACGGCCGTGATGCGGGACGGAACGATCTTGCCGCGCTCGGAAATGTAGCGCGAAAGAAGACGGACGTCCTTGTAGTCGATCTTCGGAGCGTTGGCGCCGGAGAACGGGCAGGTCTTGCGACGGCGATGGAACGGGCGGCGAACCGGAGCGGAAGATACTTCAGCCATTGTCTTTTTCTCCTTCAGCTTCGATTACGCGCGGTCTTCGCGCGGGGGACGGTCGCCACGCGGCGGACGGTCGCCGAAGTCGCGGCGCGGGCGGTCACCGAACTCGCGGCGCGGGCCGCGGTCGTCGCCATCGCGGCGCGGACGGTCGTCGCGGTCGCGCTTCTGCATCATCGCGGACGGGCCTTCTTCGTGGGCTTCGACGGCGATGGTCATGTAGCGCAGGATGTCTTCGTTGATGCGCATCTGGCGTTCCATCTCGTGGATGGCCGCAGCCGGAGCATCGATGTCCATCAGCGCGTAGTGCGCCTTGCGGTTCTTCTTGATGCGGTAGGTGAGGGACTTGAGGCCCCAGTTCTCGATCCGGCCGACCTTGCCGCCGTTTGCTTCGATCACGCCCTTGTACTGTTCGACAAGTGCGTCGACCTGCTGGGCGGACACGTCCTGGCGGGCCAGGAATACATGTTCGTAGAGAGCCATTTGGCTTTGCCTTTCTTGCGTTTGATCCACACCCGGAAACCGGCGCCAAGCCTCAACGACTGATCTTTGGGCCAGGCGGCCCGGGCAAGAAAAGCGTTTCATCTATACGGTCGAGAGCGGAGACACGGGAGGCCGGAACGCTTCACGTTCCTGTCGTCTCCGCTGCCGGAAACGGCCCTCCGTTCAGCCACCAGCCGATGCGACCGGGTGTTATGAACAGCGCGCTTATACGGATTTTTGCGGGGAAAGCAAGGGCGGGACATCTCGTTCTGCATCGCGCATGGCGGCGTTGCGACGCGCATGACGCGTTTGTCTCCGGCCTGTGCGCGCCCTGCGGAACCGAAGGCGGCAAGATACGTTGTACTGCTCGATGGAAACAGAGGAGCGACCGCAAATGCAAGACCGTATTCCTGAGAATCGTCCGCCCGAAGACCGCACCACCGTCGTCAGCCCGAGTGCGCGTGGAAGCGGTGGCGGCTGGGCCGTCGCGGTAGTCGTCGCGCTGCTTGTTGCCGCCGGCGTGTTCTATTTTGCCAGCAACACCGGCGACGGTATCGATCCGAATGCGAACACCTCGTCGGTCGGTACCCAGACACCGGAGCCTGCAACCGTTCCCCCGACAGATGGCCAGGCAAGCGGCACGCAACCGGCCCCGACTCCGGCTCAGCCGGCACCGAGCCAGCCCGCCCCAGCGCAGTAGCCGCGCAGCCAATACTCATGGAAAACCCGCTCGACCGGCGGGTTTTTCACGATCCGCATGAACTGCCGGCCACGACCGGTCGCAATCCCTCAGATCGGCGCCGGATACTGGCGGTGCAGCTTGCGAATGCCGTCGACGACCTCCGGCGCAAGCGTCACGTCCGCGGCCGCGATATTGGTGCGCAACTGTTCCGTCGTCGTCGCGCCGATGATGACCGACGTGGTGAAGGGGCGGCTCAGGCAGAACGCCAGCGCCATCTGGGCCGGATCCAGCCCATGCTCGCGCGCCAGCGCCACGTAGGCTTCGACCGCCGGTTCCTGCAGCGGTTGGTAGCGCCCGCCGAGATCGTTGTTCTTCGTCAGACGCGAACCCTCCGGGCGGGCGCCGTTCAGGTACTTGCCCGTCAGCAGCCCGGCCGCCAGCGGCGAATAGGCGAGCAGCCCGACATCCTCGTGATGGGCCAATTCGGCGAGGTCCAGGTCGAACGTGCGGTACAGGAGATTGTATTCGTTCTGGATCGAGGCGATGCGCGGCAAGCCGTGCGTCTCGGCCAGCTTCAGGAACTGCATGGTCCCCCAGGCCGTCTCGTTGGACAGGCCGGCCGCGCGGATCTTGCCGGCCTTTTGCAATTCTCCGAGCGTTTCCAGGGCCTCGGCCAGTTCGGCGGCCGTGCGGGCGCGATCCTGCGTCCAGGGATGGTAGGTCCAGGAATGGCGGAAATGATAATGGCCGCGGTTCGGCCAGTGCAACTGGTAAAGGTCGAGGTAGTCCGTGCGCAGGCGCTTCAGGCTGCCCTCGACCGCCTCGAGGATGCCCGCGCGGCTGATCGGGCTGCCGCCGCGGATATGAGGCCGGCCGCGACCCGCCACCTTGGAGGCGAGCACGACCTTGTCGCGATTGCCGCGGGCCGAAAGCCACGAGCCGATGAAGCGTTCCGTGTCGCCGTAAGTCTCCGACGAGAGCGGCGTGGTCGGGTAGAGTTCGGCCGTGTCGATGAAGTTGACGCCGTGTTCGAGCGCGTGATCGAGCTGCGCGTGCGCCTCGGCTTCGCTGTTTTGCGAACCCCAGGTCATCGTACCGAGGCAGATTTCGGACACCGCGATTCCGGTGCGGCCAAGTGTGTTGTATTTCATCGATGAGATTTTTCTGCTGGGGGCGGCACGTGCCGCGGGAACGGATTTGCAAGCCGGTTTCCGGCAACCGGCCAAGAGATATACGGTAGGGTCCAAAATGCAAGCTGCGCGGCCGCGCGCGACGCGCGGTGAGGAGCAGGGGGCGCCGGCGGAATCAGCAATTGGTTTGTTGCCCGTGCGTTACCTTCAGGTACCCCCGTGCTCCGCAGGCCCTGCATTGTGTATCCTTGGCTGCGCAACTTGACTCGCTGCGGCAATCCGTGAATTGAGGGGAAAACATCATGGGAGAAGCCCAATGACCATTGCTTTCACCTTTCCGGGCCAGGGCAGCCAGGCCGTCGGCATGGGCAAGGAACTGTCGGATGCCTTTCCCGAGGCTGCCGGCGTGTTTGCCGAAGTCGATGACGCGCTGGGCGAAAACCTGTCGGCGATCATGTTTGACGGACCCGAGGCCGAGCTGACGCTTACCGCCAACGCCCAGCCGGCGCTGATGGCGGTGTCCATGGCCATCATTCGCGTCCTCGAGGCGCGCGGACTTATCCTGCGCGACAAGGTTTCCTATGTCGCCGGCCATTCGCTCGGCGAGTATTCTGCGCTTTGCGCCGCCGGCAGCTTCACGATCGCCGATACGGCACGGCTGCTGCGCATCCGTGGCAACGCCATGCAGGCGGCGGTTCCGGTCGGCGAGGGTGCCATGGCCGCCATCATCGGCCTCGAGCACGACGACGTGCAGGCGATCTGCGACGAGGCGCTGGTGCATGGCTCCTGCCAGATCGCCAACGACAACGGCGGCGGTCAGCTCGTCATCTCCGGCGCCAAGCCGGCCGTCGAGCGAGCGGCCCGCACGGCGACGGAGAAGGGCGCGAAGCGTGCGCTGATGCTGCCGGTGTCGGCGCCGTTCCATTCGACGCTGATGGCGCCGGCGGCTGAAGTCATGCGCGCGGCGCTGGCCGAAGTGGAGATCCGCGAGCCGGTCGTTCCGGTGATCGCAAACGTCTCCGTCCAGCCCGTCACCGACCCGAAGGAAATCGCCCGGCTGCTGGTGGAGCAGGTGACCGGCCAGGTGCGCTGGCGCGAGACCGTCGAATGGTTCGCCGGCAACGACGCCACCTCGCTCTACGAGATCGGCTCCGGCAAGGTGCTGACCGGCCTGGCGCGTCGCATCGACAAATCCGTGACCGGCTATGCCGTCAACACGGCGACTGATATTGAGAATCTGCTGCAGACCCTCTGCGGCTGACACCCAGCAAACGGGAACACGACCATGTTTGATCTTTCCGGCCGCAAGGCACTGGTAACCGGCGCTTCCGGTGGCATCGGCGAGGAAATCGCCAGGATCCTGCACGCGCAGGGCGCAATCGTCGGCCTGCACGGAACGCGCGTCGAAAAGCTCGAGGCGCTGGCCAATACGCTTGGCGAGCGCGTGCAGCTCTTCCCGGCCAACCTTGCCGACCGCGCCGAGGTCAAGGCGCTCGGCGAGAAGGCGGAAGCCGAACTCGGTGGCGTCGACATCCTCGTCAACAACGCCGGCATCACCAAGGACGGCCTGTTCGTGCGCATGAGCGACGAGGACTGGGACGCGGTTCTGGAAGTGAACCTCACCTCGGTCTTCCGCCTGACGCGCGAGCTGACGCATCCGATGATGCGCCGCCGCTACGGCCGCATCATCAACATCACCTCCGTCGTCGGCGTCACCGGCAATCCCGGCCAGGCGAACTATTGCGCCTCCAAGGCGGGCATGATCGGCTTCACCAAGTCGCTCGCGCAGGAGATCGCCACCCGCAACGTTACCGTCAACTGTGTCGCGCCCGGCTTCATCGAGAGCGCCATGACCGGCAAGCTCAACGACAAGCAGAAAGAAGCGATCATGGGGGCGATCCCGATGAAGCGGATGGGCACCGGCGCGGAAGTCGCTTCGGCCGTCGCCTATCTGGCGTCGTCGGAGGCCGGTTACATGACCGGACAGACGCTGCACGTCAACGGTGGTATGGCGATGATCTGAACGGGCTCGAAATTGCCCGGCTTGTCGCGCGGAAATAGCATGTTGACCGCGCAATAGACGGGCATTTTCGGACTTTGCGGCAGAGTTAAACCGTGTTAATCGGGCCATGACTGTCCGCAGTCGACCGGGGGATGCATGCTTTGTATGGCGCTCGCAAGCGGCGCCCGGGGGCATCTGCGGTTGAAAACGAATTGCCCGGAATGCCTCGGCGTGTCGGGCTTGGTTGAGTGCCCGGTGCCGTGAAAGGCATCGACGAAAACAAAGGTCGAGGAATCCGACATGAGCGATATCGCAGAACGCGTAAAGAAAATTGTGATCGATCATCTGGGCGTTGACGCCGATAAGGTCAGCGAAGGCGCAAGCTTCATCGATGACCTCGGCGCCGACTCGCTCGATACGGTCGAACTGGTCATGGCGTTCGAAGAGGAATTCGGCGTCGAGATCCCCGACGATGCCGCCGACTCGATCCTGACGGTCGGCGACGCCGTCAAGTTCATCGAGAAGGCCCAGGCCTGAGAATGCTTTTCCGGCGGGCCCATCGGGCCCGCCGCGACCCCGCTTGCGGAGCGCACCCGCCGCACCGCCTCGGTCCAAGAATGATGCATAGGGTGGATCACCGACGATGAGACGTGTCGTTATCACGGGTACCGGCATGGTATCTCCTTTGGGTTGTGGTACCGAAGTGACCTGGTCGCGACTGCTTGCAGGGCAGAGCGGCGCCCGCCAGGCGACCGGATTCGAGGTCGACGACCTTCCGGCAAGGATCGCCTGCTACATTCCGACCGGTGACGGCACCGACGGAACATACAATCCCGACCAGTGGATGGAGCCGAAGGAGCAGCGCAAGGTCGACTCCTTCATCGTCTATGCAATGGCCGCCGCCGACATGGCGCTCGACGATGCCGGTTGGCATCCGAAGACAGACGCAGAGCAGACCTCGACGGGCGTGCTCATCGGTTCCGGCATCGGTGGCCTGGAGGGGATTGTCGAAGCCGGCTACACCTTGCGCGACAAGGGGCCTCGTCGTGTCTCTCCCTTTTTCATTCCCGGCCGCCTGATCAATCTCGCTTCCGGACAGGTTTCGATCCGCCACAAGCTGCGCGGTCCGAACCACTCGGTCGTCACCGCCTGCTCCACCGGCGCGCACGCCATCGGCGATGCCAGCCGTTTGATCGCGTTCGGCGATGCCGACGTGATGGTCGCCGGTGGCACCGAATCGCCGATTTCGCGGATGGCGCTCGCGGGCTTTGCGGCCTGCAAGGCGCTTTCCACTCAATACAATGACGAGCCCACCAAGGCGTCGCGCCCCTATGATCGCGACCGCGACGGTTTCGTGATGGGCGAGGGCGCCGGCATCGTCGTTCTTGAGGAGCTCGAGCACGCCAAGGCGCGCGGGGCCAAGATCTATGCCGAGGTCGTCGGTTACGGCCTGTCGGGCGACGCCTATCACATCACCGCGCCGTCCGAGGATGGCGACGGGGCCTATCGCTGCATGCAGATGGCGCTGAAGCGCGCCGGCCTGGCGCCGGGCGATCTCGACTACGTCAACGCGCACGGCACCTCCACCATGGCCGATACGATCGAGCTCGGCGCCGTCGAGCGGCTGGTCGGCGACCATGCGGGCAAGATCTCGATGTCCTCGACCAAGTCGGCGATCGGCCATCTGCTCGGCGCGGCCGGAGCGGTGGAGGCGATCTTTTCGGCGCTTGCGATTCGCGACAACGTCGCCCCGCCGACGCTCAATCTCGACAACCCGGATGTGGAAACGGCCATCGACCTCGTGCCGCACAAGGCGCGCAAGCGCGAGATCAACGTGGCCCTGTCCAACTCCTTCGGATTCGGCGGCACGAACGCTTCGCTGGTTCTGCGCCGCTACGGCTGAAACCCGACGGCGCTTGCGAACAGGCAACGGTTGTGACCCGTCGCCGATAGGTGCGTGTACTGGCAAACGAAGACGGATCTCGCCGGAAGGGCGGGTTCCGATCCTGCTTTTTGCCGCATTGGTCTGCCCTACTGCGTCGCTCATTCGCTTGTGGGTGCCCGCAGTAACATTCTGAAAAGGCGAATGATCTTCCATGGAAGAGGACGCGTTTTCACGCCAGGGAGACGATGGTGGCCAGATCATTTGAGGATTGTCTGTGAGCGATAACAACGATTCCACGGAAATTCCGTTCGGCCGCGCCGACAACGCCGGCAAGGGTCCCATCATCCCGAAGTCCGCCAGCGAGGCACTGCGCCCGGAGCCGGTGCCAAGCCCGCCGCGCCGCTCACGCAAGGCGCGCAGCCAGGTGGTGGTGTTCCTGAACTTCGTCATGACCTCGATCGTTCTGGTCACGCTCGCGGCCGCGGCGATCTTCTATTATGCGCTCGACAGCTTCGAGAAGCCCGGGCCGCTCACAGCCAACACCAATTTCATCGTGCGCAACGGCGCTGGCCTGAACGAGATCGCCGCCAGCCTGGAGCGCAACAACATCATCACCGACAGCCGCGTGTTTCGTGCCCTGAGCCGCATCCACCTGGAGGATGCCGTTCTGAAGGCCGGCGAGTATGAAATCCGCGCCCATGCGTCGATGCATGACGTGCTGGAGCTTCTCAAGTCCGGCAAGTCCATTCTCTACAGCGTCTCGGTGCCCGAGGGGTTGACGGTCAAGCAGGTATTTCGCCGCCTTGCCGACGATCCGGTGCTGGAAGGCGACCTGCCAGCCGAACTGCCGGCCGAAGGCTCGCTGATGCCGGATACCTACAAGTTCTCGCGCGGGACGAAGCGTGCCGAAATCCTCCAGCAGATGCTGACGGCGCAGAAGGCGCTGATCAACCAGATATGGGAAAAGCGTGACGACGATCTGCCGATCGCGACCCCGGAGGAGATGGTGACGCTCGCCTCGATCGTCGAGAAGGAAACGGGCAGGGCGGACGAACGGCCGCGGGTCGCCTCGGTCTTCATCAACCGTCTGGAAAAGGGCATGCGCCTGCAGTCGGACCCGACGATCATCTACGGCATCTTCGGCGGCGACGGAAAACCCGCCGACCGGCCGATTCTGCAGTCGGACCTTGAGAAACAAACGCCCTACAACACCTATGTGATCAAGGGCCTGCCGCCGACGCCGATTGCCAATCCCGGCCGCGCCGCGCTCGAAGCCGTTGCCAATCCCTCGCGCACGTCCGACCTCTACTTCGTCGCCGACGGCACCGGCGGCCATGCCTTTGCCGAGACGCTGGATGACCACAACGCCAACGTCCGGCGCTGGCGCAAGATCGAGGCCGAGAAGGCCAAGCAGGCGACGCAGGAAACACAAGAAACGCAGGACGCTGGCCAGACCGCCGGCCAGTGAGGCGCGGCAAGACGAAGCAAGAAGGGGCATGCACGACATCGCCCCTTTCGTTTGCGCTGGCGGAAATTGCCCCCACGCCGGCGCTTTTCGTCCCGGAACGGATTATATAGGACATGGGCCGCTACGATGATTCCATCGTGCGACCGCGCGGGTTTTCGATCGGAGTTTCGACATGCCACTGCAATCCATGACCGGGTTTGCCCGCAGTGAGGGAACGAGCGGCCGCTGTCGCTGGTCCTGGGAGCTTCGTTCGGTCAATGGCAAGGGGCTGGATCTGCGCGTCCGCCTTCCTCAGGGGTTTGAGCATTTCGAACCCGCAGTCCGTCAGAAGGCCGCCTCGGCCTTTTCTCGCGGCAACATGCAGATCGGTCTTTCCGTTTCCATCACCGAACCGCAGGTGCAGCCGGTGGTCAACCAGGCTGCCCTTTCGGCGATCCTTGCCCTGCGCGAACAACTTTCCGGCGTTGTCGATCCCGCGCCGCTCAGGCTGGATACCCTGCTTGGAGTCCGCGGCGTCGTCGATTTCCGCGAGGCGGAGGAGAGCGAGGCAGAACGCCAGCGCCGAGACGAGGATATCGCCGCGGGGCTTGACGCTGCCATCGACCGGCTTCTGTCGATGCGCCTCGGCGAAGGCGAGGCGCTGCGGCAGGTGCTGCGGCGGCAGGTGGAACGGATCGCCGAACTGGCGGCGACGATAGAAGCCGATCCGAGCCGAAGCGTGGCAGCGATCGCCGAGCGGGTGGCAGGCCAGGTCCAGATGCTGCTTCAGGGCAGTAATGGCCTGGATCGGGACCGGCTCTATCAGGAGGCTGTGCTGCTCGCCACCAAGGCAGACCTGCGCGAGGAGATTGATCGTCTTGCCGCCCATGTCGGCGCCGCCGAAGAACTGCTTGCGGCCGATCATCCGGTCGGCCGCAAGCTCGATTTTCTTGCACAGGAATTTAACCGCGAAGCGAATACGATCTGTTCGAAGTCCAACGCGGCCGCCGTGACGACCGCCGGGATCGAACTGAAGGTCGTCATCGACCAGTTTCGCGAGCAGATACAGAATTTGGAGTGATCATGAGCGCGCCGAAGACCGCAAAACCGATCGAGATCGCCCGGCGCGGGCTCATGCTCGTGATTTCCTCGCCGTCCGGAGCGGGCAAGTCGACGATTGCCCGCAACCTGCTCGAGGCCGATTCCGGCATCAGCCTTTCCATCAGCGTGACGACGCGCCAGCGTCGCCCGAGCGAGATCGCCGGCCGCCACTACCACTTCATCGACCGTCCCGAATTCGAGATGCTGCGCGATTCCGATGCGCTGCTCGAATGGGCCGAGGTGCACGGCAATTTCTACGGCACGCCGCGCAAACCGGTGGAAGAAGCGATGGCGGCCGGACGCGACATGCTGTTCGACATCGACTGGCAGGGCGCCCAGCAGTTGCAGGAGAAGATGGCGGCCGACGTCGTGTCGATCTTCATCCTGCCGCCGTCGATGACGGAGCTGCAATCGCGCCTGCATCGCCGTGCCGAGGACACCGCGGACGTCATCGCCACCCGGCTCGCCAATTCCCGGGCCGAGATCGAGCATTGGCACGAATACGACTACGTGATCCTCAACGACGACCTCGACGCCGCCTTCGATGCCGTGCAGAGCATCGTCAAGGCCGAGCGCCTGCGCCGCGACCGCCGTCACGGCATGTACGAATTCGTCTCGAAGCTTCTGACGGAACAGCCGGTGCTCTGAGGGAGATGGCGGCGGGGCCGTGGCATAAGGCTGTGTTCGGCGATCACGCCAGCGCGTTCGCCAGCGTTACGAACTCTTCGACCGAAAGCGTTTCGGCGCGCCGCTGCGGATCGATCCCCGCCTTGGCCAGAAGCGCCTCGCCGCCGAGCGGTTTCAGGCTTTGCCGCAACATCTTGCGACGCTGGCCGAAGGCCGCCTGCGTGATCCGCTCCAACGCCTCCGCCTTGCAGGGCAGGGGCTGCTCGATCGGCTCGAGATGGATCACCGAGGAGGTGACCTTCGGCGGCGGCGTGAAGGCTTGCGGGGGCACGTCGAATGCCAGCCGCGCGTTGGTGCGCCAGCCGCATAGCACGCCGAGCCTCCCGTAGTGGTCGTCGTTTTCATGCGCCACGATGCGCAGGCCCACCTCGCGCTGGAACATCAGCGTCAGGGAGCGGTAGAAGGGCGGCCAGCGCTTCGGCAGAAGCCAGTTGACGAGCAACTGCGTGCCGACGTTGTAGGGCAGGTTGGCGATGATCCGAACCGGCTCTCCGTGCGGCACCAGCGTCTCGAAGTCGACCTTGAGCGCATCGCCCTCGATAACGGTCAGCCGACCCGGATAGTGGTCCGCGACCTCCCGCAGCGCAGGGATCGCCCGCGCGTCGCGCTCGATGGCGATGACATGCCTTGCGCCGAGGGCGAGGATCGCCCGCGTCAGCCCACCTGGCCCCGGTCCGACCTCGATGACTGTGCAGTCTTCCAGCGGGCCGGCCGTCCGCGCGATCTTCTGGGTCAGGTTCAGGTCGAGCAGAAAGTTCTGGCCGAGCGATTTCTTCGCATCCAGCCCGTGCCGCTGGATGACGTCGCGGAGCGGCGGAAGGCCGTCGATCGCCGCCATCAGCCGCCACTCCGCTCGTGCACCGCCAGTTCCTGCGCCAGTCGCAGCGCCGCAAGCAGGCTATCGGGCTTGGCCCGTCCCGTTCCGGCGAGCGAGAACGCCGTGCCGTGATCGGGCGAGGTGCGGATGAAGGGCAGGCCGAGCGTGACGTTGACCGAGTCGTCGAAGCCGAGCGCCTTGGCCGGGATGAGCGCCTGGTCGTGATACATGCAGATCGCCACGTCATAGGCCGCGCGCGCCTCGTCATGGAACATGGTGTCGGCTGGCAGCGGCCCGAATGCGTCGACGCCGGCGGCTTTCAGGCGGCTGATCGCCGGGGCGACGATCGTTTCGTCTTCCTTGCCCAGCGCACCGCCTTCGCCCGCATGCGGGTTGAGGCCGGCGACGGCCAGCCGCGGGGCGGCGATGCCAAAGCGCTGCTTCAGGTCGTGCGCCGTGATCAGCGCGGTTTCGTAGACAAGATCCTCGGTCAGAGTGTCCGGCACGTCCCTCAGCGGAATGTGAATCGTCACCGGCACGCTACGCAGTTTCGGCCCGGCGAGCAGCATCACAGGCAGCACGGGCCTGCCCGTGGCGCGGGCGGCCAGTTCGGCGAGAAATTCGGTGTGGCCGGGGAAGGGGAAGCCGGCCTCGTAGAGCACCGATTTCGCGATCGGATTGGTGACCACCGCCGCGGTTCGCCCTGCTAGCGTCAGGTGCACGGCAGTTTCGATCGCGCCGATGATCGCCGGTGCGTTTCGCGACGACGGCGCTCCGGCAACGGCGGGTTCGGCGAGCGGGACCGGCAGCACCGGTATGGCGGTGTCGAACTGCGCGCGGGCCGTTTCGGGCGTCGCGTCGGTCACCGCGGCATCGAGACCCCGCTCCTGGGCGCGGCGCGTCAGCGCCTGCGGATCGCCGATGAAGACAAAGGCAGGGAGATCGAGCGCGGCGCGGGCCGCCCAGAGGTCAAGGGTGATGTCCAGGCCGATCCCGGACGGGTCGCCCATGGTCAGGGCCAGCGGGGGAACGGTCGCGACGGTCATCGGGGTCAGGCTTCTATGGACTGGACGATGCCGGCGCGCACCTGGCGCCGGCGACGAATGGATGGTGGTCAGCGCAGTTCGATCCGAGCCTTGCTGCGCAGCTCCTCGACATATTTCTGGCTGTTGCCGTCGTCCTTCTGGTCGCCCTTGCCGAGGTCCTCGGCGCGGAACACCATCTCCGCGGCCATGTCGTCGTTGACCTCGCGCTTCTTGCAGATGCCGAGATACTCGACGCCGCGATCGGTCACGCGGACTCCGGTGGTGTTGCCTTCCGCCTTTTCGATCAGAGGCTTCCAGTCATCGGGAAGTTGCGGTGCCAGCAGGCGGCCGAGGTTGCGGATCGACACGTCGTGCATGGTTGCGGCGAAGATCTTGGCGTCTTCGCAGCCCGGATACTTAGAGCGCGAAGCCTCGGCCTCGGCCTTGCGCTTGCCGAGGATGGCATTGCGCCGCGCCGCCGGCACGACGAAGATCACCTGTTGCAGGAAGTACTCCGTCGTCGATGGCTTCTGGCCGCCGTTTTCCTGCATGCGATCAACCAGGCTCTTGCCGTTCTGCGCGCCGCCGAAGCGAGCGTTGACGACGCGCGGCCAGCTCATCTGAATGGCAATGTATTGCTTGAAATGCGCCGCACCCACGCCGGCGCGATCGAGGATCTGGTCCATCTGCTCCGTCGAGAGCTTGTTGCTCGCCGAAAAGCGGGCATAGGAAGCGTCCACATCCTGGGTGCTGACGGACATTCGCAGCCGGGCGATCTCGGCGCGCTTCAGCGCTTCGTCGATCAATTGATCGCGCGCGATCTGGGTAGAACTCTTCGCCCGCTGCAGCTTCAGGAACGCCGCGCGCCGGGCCACGTCGCCGGAAGTGATGGGCGCACCGTTGACGATGGCAGCCACGCCGGTCGCCGCAATCGACACGGTCGGCATCGTCACAGTCCCGGCGGCTGAAAGAAGGGCCGTACCAAGAACCATGGCCCGCACCAACGACATCGTGTACTTCATGCCCATCCCTTTCGTCGTTCCGTCGACCGGGCTGCATCCTGGGCCCGTGTTCGCCGGTCAGGAGCGTCTGCATTCCGGCAGCACTCCGCGCATTCTCTCCTGGTGCGAACGCTCGCAAGACGTTCGTGTCCCGCTGCAATTCGCCCTCGCGTGGCCAATTGCATAATGCATGCGGCCAAACGATGACAAGCACGCCCGTCCGCGGACTTCAATAGTCGTCGAAGCCGTCGAGGGAGGTGTCGCCGATGTTGATGTCGCCGAGCGTGCGGAAGCTCAGTCGCGCCCCGATCGACCAGTCGTTGGCGATCGTCTGATCCGTGTCACGCGTGTTCTCGTAGACGATCGAGAAGATCGTGTCGCGATCGTCGTAGGTCAGCCCGATACCGCTGCGGGAGAGGTTGCTGCTGTTGATGTCGTAGGTCAGCGAGCCGAACACGGTCCAATAATCGCGGAACTTCAGCGCCGCGATGGTCTGGAGTTCGTCCTGGTCGCTGTCGGAACCGTAGAGCGGCTGGGCGGCGATCCGGGTATAGGTCATCGCCGCCTGCAGGCGGTGGTTCTCGAAGCCGATCCTCGTGTCGGCGCGGTTCAGCGACAGGTCGCTGCGGTCCAGCCGGGTGCTGTAGGCCAGGGCCCAGCCGGTCGGCGTGTCGATACCGGCCATGCTGACATAGTCCGAGCTATCGTGTTGGAGACCGGAATTGGCACCGGCATTGACGAGGTCGGGGGATGCGAACGAGTTCATGCCGGCCAGTTGGTAGGACTGGCCGAAGAGGCCACGCAGCGTATAGCCGGTATCGAAGGTGCCGGTGTAGCGCAGGCCCACATTGGCGCGCGTTCCGCCCTCGATCCGGTCGAAGCCGGAAAACTTGTCGCGCTCGAACAGGTTCGTCGCGTCGAACACGAAGCTTTGCGCGTCCTCGTTCGGCAGGCCGCCGGCCAACTGCTCGTCCGGACGCGCATAGATCTGGGCGATCGGCTCGAGCACATGCGAGCTGTTGTCGGTCGTCATCAGGATCGGATAGCGTGCTTCCAGTCCGGCCGTAAGCATGTAGCGCGTGGCGCTGTCGTCTGTATCGAAATTACCGTCATAATTCGAGCCGGGATCGGTCATGTCCAGGCGCAGCGCGTCGCCGCGCGCGGCGAGCAGCGGCGTGAAGACGAGGCCGCCGGGGACGACGTACTGCCGCTTCCATTCGAGCTCACCCGTAAGCCGCGTCGTGCCGCCTTCGAGGCCCGGGAAGCGGAAGGACGGGCCGACATTGTATTCGTCGAGACGGTCGCGTTCCACATTCGTCAGGTTGACGGTGGCGCTGAGCTGGCCGCCGGCAATAGGCTCCGGGGCGATGTATTCGTAGTCGAGGGTCTGCGGAATGGCCTGCTGGCGCTCCGCCACGTCGGCCGGATCGGCGTCCTGGACGTCGAAATAGAAGGCGCGCAGGTCGAAGTAGTTTCGGCGGCCGAGTCCGTTCAGATAGACTTGGTTCTTGATGATGCGGTCGTTGAAGTTCGACAGGTCGTAGGTGCGGGCAAAGTTGTTGTCGGTCTGGGCCATGACCTCCCAGCCAAAAGCCCAGCGCGGATTAATCTGGAACGCGCCCACGGAGGAAACCATGCCGCGTCCGCTGACTTCGCGGTCGCTCGTGCCGTCGGTGAAGACTCCCGGGTTCATCTGGTCGATGCCGGCCGCGCGCAGGGTCACCAAGCCGTTATGGAAGGCCTTGCGGAACTCGCTGTCGAGCAGGAAGCCCTGCCGCGTGTAGACGTTTGGAGTAACCGTCGCGTCCATGTCCGGCGCGATCGCGAAGTAATACGGAACGCCGACGCCAAGCCCAAGCTTCTGCGCATACCGAATCCGCGGAAACAGAAAGCCGCTCTTGCGCTTGACCGTATGGTCCGGAACCTCGAGCACCGGGAAATAGGCGATCGGCTTGCCAAACATCTCGAATCGGGCGTGTTCAAGCCGGAGGGTGTGGGTCTTGCCGTTCTGGACGACGCGCTCGGCCTTGATCTGCCAGAGCGAGCGATGGGTCGGGTCGGTCGCACAGGGCGTACAGGCCGTATAGACGGCGCGGTTCAGGATCAGTTCCTCGCCGTTGACGCGCTCGCCGCTGATCCCGGCGATCTTGGTGAGATCGGTGGTCTCGATCCGCAGCGCGTTGGCAAAGCCGTTGGCGAAATCGTCGGAAAGGGTCAGTTCCTGCGCATAGATGCGGTTGCCGGTCGGCTCGACGAACTGGATGTCGCCGGACGCCTGAAGCTGGCCGGTCTTCTGGTCGTAGACAACCTGCTGGGCAACAAGCTGGTAGCCGCCATAGTTGATCTGCACCGCGCCGCGCGCGGTCACCTTTTCGGTGTCCCTGTTATAGACCAGTTCGTTGGCAGCCAGGATCAGCTTGGCCTCAGGCGGAATCTGGGGGGCCAGTGATTCGATGGTACGGGTCTGCGCCGCCGCGGGCGCAGACGTCAATGGCGCAAGCGCGCACGCTGCGACACCCGCAAGGAGCACGGTCGCTATCACACTCGATTGTCCGCGGTTGCCTGCCGCCACTAGCCGTCCTCCTGGTGCAGCAGAATCGTCGCCCCAAGCGACATTGCTACAACAACTGGTAGCCATGCCGCAACGAACGGAGGGACAATTCCACTACTTCCGAATGCTTTCACAAGCACGGTGACGACATAAAGCATGAACCCCGAAAGGATGCCACCCAGAATCACCGCACGTGATTGATTAAACCTGCTAAATTTTAACGAGACGCTAGCTGCGATCAGGGTCATGGCAACGAGGAGCAGCGGCAGCGACAGCATCGAATGAAACTGGGTTTCGAGCGGATCAGTGGCGAATCCGAACGATTTCGCGGCCTCGATCTTCCTTGGAAGGCTGAAAAACGAAATGGATTCAGGTTTTTCGAGGCTCTCCTGGACGAACTCCTGTCTCAGATTGGTGCGCAGTTGTGCCGTCGGCGAACGTTTGGGCAGTTCGCCGTTGCGTGTCTCCAGCACATTGTTAAGCAGCCAGTAACCATCTTGAAGGATCGCCGAATCGGCATCCTGCCGAAAACTGATGCGGCCATCCTTGTCGAAGTGAATGATGCTGACGTTCAAAAGTCGCGTGCCGTTGCCCTCGACCGCCTTTGCGCCGATGATCGCGTCGTCGTCGCCGTAGCGCTGCCGGATCCAGGGGATGCCCGATCCGGACGACTTGCGACTGGATCCCCATTCCGCTTCCAGCACCTGGGCCTGGCGCGTTCCCCACGCCGCAATCGGGTTCAACACGGACACCGCGAGGATGCCGAACAGAAAGGCGCCGATGGCGAAGGGGCGCAGGAACTGCCAGACCGACACGCCCGCCGCCCGCGTGACGACGAGTTCGTAGCGCCGGTTGAGGGAGATCAGCGCCGCCATGCCGGCAAAGAGGGCGACGAAGGGGATGGTCTGCATCAGGATCATTGGAATGCGCAGCGCCGTCATCACCAGGCCGCTGGCGACGGTGTACTTCGGCAACCCGCCCATGCGGTTGGATGTCTCGCTGAAGTCGATGATGAACACCAGCGCAAAGATGCCGATCAGGAACCAGATCGTCGTGACGGCGTAACGCCGGAAGAAGTAGAGGCCGAGAGTGGGGATCATGACTGCGGTCCGTTGCCCGGGGAGGCGGCGTTGGAGCGGCCGGGCAGGCGCGACAGCACGTTGTCGCGCAGGTCCAGCAGGCGCGATCGCCAGGTGACGGGAAGGTCGAGGCTCTTGTGACGCATCAGCAGTTGCAGGGCGAGCCCGGCGACGGCGGCGGGTATGAGATACATCAGCGGGACGAAGTAGGCCGAATGCTCGGCCGCGTTGGCGGCGTAGAAAAAGAGCCAGCGAGTGGCGAGCGCCGCAAGCAAGGCCGTGACCATCGGGTGGACCCGTGCCTCGCGGTGGGAGCGGGCATCGACGCTGACAACGAGGGCGACGAGGCCGAAAAGCACCGGCAGCAGCCATTCGGTGAAGCGCCGATGCAGTTCCGCCTTGAAGGCTCCGGGATTTCGCTTGACCTGCGCATCGTTGGGATCGGGATCGAGCAGGAAGGGGAGGTCGCGGTCCTTGGCGCGCAGCGTTGCTTCGCCCGCCCGCTCCGTCAGGTCTGCCAGATCGAAGGCATAGGAGTCGAACTTGATCACCGAGACGTCGCCGTTCGGCAGCTTGCGGTGGACCTCGCCGTCCTGCATGACCAGCGCCGACGTCTTCTCGTCGACGGCGCCCTCACGGGCATAGTAGACATACTCCACCTTCGGGTCGCGGGTGTCGGCGACGAACAGTCCCTCGAGCACGCCGCCACCCTTGCGGCGGGATACCTGCACGTAGAGATCGTCCGTCACCTTGCGGAATGCGTTTTCCTGGATCACGGCAGACAGCATGTCCGCGTGCGCGGTGGCGATCATCTGGCGAACCGCCATGCGGGTATAGGGTTCGATGAAATTGTCGACGGTGAAGGACAGAACGCTGAGCGCCATCCCGAGATACATCACCGGCCTGATGATCAACATCCGTGAACTGCCGGCGGCGTTCAGCACGGTCAGCTCCGAATCGGCGTTCATCACCGTCAATGTCTGGGCGACGCCGATGATATAGGCGAAAGGCAGGATGAGCGGGATGACGGACGGCAGGATCAGCGTGGCGAGCTTCATGAACGCCATCATCGATTGACCGCTGTCGGTGACCAGATTGATGCTGGACAAGGCCTGCGTGGTCCAGACGATGCCGAGGAGCGGCAGCAGCGTCGCCATAAACATCGTCGTTGTCCGGCGCAGGACGTAGCGCTCAATCAGCTTCATGTCTGTTCCCGAACCGAAGTCCCATTTCCGTAACGTATTGTCCTGCCGCCGACGCCATGGCAAGGGGATATCGCCTGCATATAGACCGCCACACAGCGAGCGCTAGTGCAATCGGCACCCCGTGCCGCCGAAAAAAATGCGGCGAACAACAGGCTTGCCACTTTTTAAACACGCCATGGCATCTTGCCAAGCGTCGCAAAAGCGACAAGGAATTGCCGAAAGCCCCCTGCAATCGCAGGCCGATCGTCTGGCCCGCGTATACCCTGGAGTAGATCATGTCCCAGAAATTCGATGTCAGTTTCGTCAAGGCGCAGAAGCCCGCCGGCGGGATCGCCGTCGTGCTGCAGGCGCCGGAAGCCATCGGGGCTCCCGGCGAAGTGGATCCGGCCGGCGTCGTTGCCAAGGCGGCTGAGATCGGACGCTTCAGGGCGAAGACGCTCAAGACACTGGATATCGTCGCGCCGCAAGGATCGCCCTTCGATCGCATTCTGCTCCTCGGACTCGGCGACCCCGCCAAGATGGCCGCACATGACTGGCTGAAAGCCGGCGGCGCGGCGGTGGCAAAACTTGGCGATTCCGACTCGGTCACCGTCTACCTGGATGCGGCCGGCATCGAAGCCGGCGGTCAGGCGGCGGCCGATTTCGCACTCGGCATGCTGCTTGGCTCCTACCGCTTCGAGACCTACAAGACGAAGAAGGACGAGGACGAGCCGCGGGCCAACAAGAAACCGACCAAGGTCGCCATCGTGACGGCCGCGGCCGCAGCCGCGAAGAAGGCCTATGCGGACAGCGAGGCGGTTGCCGGTGGTGTCCGGCTTGCCCGCGACCTCGTCAACGAGCCGGCAAACGTCCTGGGCCCGGTCGAGTTCGCCGAAAAGGCCAAGGCGCTGGAGAAGCTCGGCGTCGAGGTCGAGATCTTGACGGAACGCGAGATGAAGCGCCTCGGCATGGGCGCGCTGCTCGGCGTGGCGCAGGGATCCGAGCGTCCGCCTCGGCTCGCCATCATGCAGTGGAACGGCGGCAAGCCGAAGGACCGCCCGCTCGCCTTCGTCGGCAAGGGCGTGGTGTTCGACACCGGCGGCATCTCAATCAAGCCGGCGGCCGGCATGGAGGAGATGAAGGGCGACATGGGAGGTGCTGCGGCCGTGATCGGACTGATGCACGTGCTCGCCGCCCGCAAGGCGAAGGTGAACGCCGTCGGCATCCTCGGTCTGGTGGAGAACATGCCTGACGGCAACGCCCAGCGCCCGGGCGACATCGTCACGTCCATGTCCGGCCAGACGATCGAGGTCATCAATACCGACGCCGAGGGCCGGCTCGTGCTGTGCGACGCACTCTGGTACTGCAACGACCGCTTCAAGCCGCAGTTCATGATCAACCTCGCCACGCTGACGGGGGCGATCGTGGTGGCCCTGGGCGCTCACCATGCCGGCCTGTTCTCCAATGACGATAGCCTTGCCGCGCGCCTGACGGCGGCGGGACTGGCGTCGAACGAGCGTGTCTGGCGCATGCCGCTCGGCAAGGAGTACGACAAGATGATCGACAGCAAGTTTGCCGACATGAAGAACACCGGCGGCCGCCATGCCGGCTCCATCACCGCCGCCCAGTTCCTGCAACGCTTCGTCAAGGACACCCCGTGGGCGCACATCGACATCGCCGGCACCGCCATGGGCTCGCCGACGGACGAGATCAACCAGTCCTGGGGCTCGGGCTTCGGCGTGCGCCTGCTCGACGAACTGGTGCGGGCGAACTACGAGAGCTGATCGCGTTGAGCGAGATCCTGTTCTACCACCTGACCGAAACGAAGCTGGAGGACGCCCTGCCGCCGCTGCTCGACAAGAGCCTTGAGCGCGGCTGGCGGGTCGTCGTCCAGACGGGCACGGTGGAGCGGCGCGACGCGCTCGACGCACATCTGTGGACCTATCGCGACGAGAGCTTCCTGCCGCACGGCACCGACGAGCAGCCGAACGCCAGCGACCAGCCGGTGCTTCTGACCAGCGGAGCGGACAACCAGAACTCGGCGACCGTCCGCTTCCTCGTCGACGGTGCCGAGCCGCCGCCGCTCGACGCCTACGACCGGGTGATCTTCATGTTCGACGGATACGATCAGGGCGAACTCGAAGCCGCGCGCGGCCACTGGAAGCGCCTGAAAGGCGAGGGGCATCAGCTGACCTACTGGCAGCAGAACAATGACGGTCGGTGGGTGAAGAAGGCCTGATGCAGCGCTGCCTTGCATCCGCTGTCGATCATGGATCAAGCCCCCGGACTGCCCGCCCGTTATCGCCGAACCGCGACGATCGAACTGATGCGGTATCTGGAGAGCTGCACCCGGTCGGACTGATTGCCACCGAACAGGTAGACATAAGTACGCTTGTTATCGAAATGATGGAACAGGCTGACATGGAAACGCTTGCCGCTGCGAATAACGACGACGTCTCCCGGCCGCGCAAAGCGATAGGCGACAGGCCTGCCGAAACTCTTCCAAGATGCGGCCATGTTCGGGTTCGTCGGGGGCTGGCGAAACGACCGTTTCGCGACGTAGGCAAGAAATGCTCCGCACCAGGCAATCTTGCGGGCATTGACCCCGAGAAAATTTATGGAGCGCTCGTGCATGTTGTTGAATTTAGAGGCAGTACTGAGCATGTCAGCGTTGCTGGGTGCGGCAAGAAGCGTGGCAATGATGGCTAGAATAACCCTCATCTGTTTCTCACCAATGTTTGGATCTCGACAATGATCCGGCAACAGGCGTCAGAAAGTTATCTGGTGATCAGGGCGTAAATCGGGAAAAATTGTGCCGGATATTTGTGCAAATCGTGCAAGAAACTGGCGCGGGGAACCGAATTCACCCCGATGCCGATCCGGATCGGCCGGCGGTTCATCGAGTTGCTGTGGCTGATTGACCGATGACACGAAACCCGCTCTACCCGTCACTTGAGCAGCGCGATCGAGGACGGCGGGTGATGCGGAACGACAGCGGTTCGCTGGGGCGGCGCAGCCGGGAGCCGCCGCCGTCGGCCGGGCTACGTCACCTGCGCTCGGCCGCGCGTCGTCAGTCGTGGAACGCGTCCACGAATTTGCGCCGCCCCAGCATGAAGGCGTCGGCGACGTGGCGCAACGGGGCGATGTCGACGTCCGACCGGCCCGCCCTGATGATCTCGGCAAAGCGCTTGTAGAGCATCGGATATTCCTGCTCAGGCTCCGCGTGTTTCAGCACGCCGTCGATCGACAATCTTGCACCGCCTCCCGACAGCACCATCCGGCCGGAATCGGTCTCGGCGATGATGTCCCAGCTCTGCTTGCCGGTCTGGCGCCAGTCGAATTCGGCCGACAGGTCGAGGCCTTCGGCGTCAGTGAAGGTGATGTCGGCGGCGATCGGCGCGTCGCGGTTCTCCGGAAATTGCAGGGTCGCCTTCGTGATGAAGATTGGTCGCGGCAGGATGTGGGTGACGATGGACAGGGCGTTGATGCCCGGATCGAACACGCCGAGGCCGCCAGCCTGCCAGATCCATTCCTGGTTCGGATGCCACTGGCGCACTTCCTCCTTCCAGATCACCCGCATCGAGCGGATGGTGGTCGAGGCGAGGAAGCCTTTCGCGGCCTCCACGGCCGGCGCATAGCGCGAGTGCCAGCTGGCAAACAAGGACAGGCCCCTGGCCGCGGCGAGCGCATGAAGGTCCTCCACTTCGCTCAATGTCGCGCCCGGCGGCTTTTCGAGGAAAACGTGCTTGCCGGCCGAAAGCGCGGCGTGGGCGGCCCGGTAGCGATACTGCGGGGGCATGCACAGCGACACCGCATCGATCGCCGGCACGGCGGCAAGCATCTCTTCGATGGACGTGAAGTTGTCGATCCCGTTCACGGTGCCGTGATGGCTGGCAGCGGCGACCAGCTTGAAATCAGGGCTCTTTTCGATCGAGGGCAGGTGCTGGTCGCGGGCGATCTTGCCGACGCCGACGAGGGCGAGATGGATCGGGGACATGGGGCTTTGCTCGATTTGTATGATGATTTGGCGGCTGTTGTAGCAGAATGCGAAACAGCGGCAAGACCACCTTTTCCCGATCGCCGCCAACCCTTGCGCGGAGCGCGCGGTGGACATTGGCCTTTCGTCTAATGCGGGCGGTTCTGCCGGGAAAACGGGAGCTGGCGCTTGAAACCGGGCTTGAAATGCGCAGTCTGGCTGTGCATGGCGAAATGCTAATAATTTGACCAATGCGGGGAGGAACGATGCGAGGATTGCTTGGGCTAAGCCGAATTATCGATTTGATCACCGAAAGGATCGGCAAGGCCGTGTCCTGGCTGATCCTTCTCGCCGTGCTCGTCAGCGCCGGAAACGCGGTCGTCCGGAAGGTCTTCAACGTCTCGTCCAACGCCTGGCTCGAGGCGCAATGGTATCTGTTCGGCGGCGCCTTCATGCTCGCGGCCGCCTATACGCTGGCGCAGAACGAGCACATCCGCATCGATGTCGTCTACAGCAAGTTCTCGCGGCGGACCCAGCACTGGATCGACCTGTTCGGCCACTGTTTCTTCCTGATGCCGTTCGTGCTGTTGATGATCTACTACTTCATTCCCTACGTCGCGATGTCCTACCGCTCGGGCGAGGTGTCCTCGAGCGCCGGCGGCCTGATCCTGTGGCCGGCCAAGGGCATCCTGCTTGCCGGCTTCCTGCTGCTCGGCGCGCAAGGGATTTCGGAGATCATCAAGAAGATCGCCATCATTCGCGGCGACATGGACGACCCGACCCCCTATGTGTCCAGCCACCAGCCCCTCGATGAGGAAGGCTCCGAGGAGGCGCGCGCATGATCGAATTCATCGCCGAGAACCTTGCGCCGATCATGTTCTTGTCGCTGGTCGTGTTCCTGCTTCTCGGATACCCGGTCGCGTTTTCGCTCGCCGCAAACGGCCTGCTTTTCTTCATCATCGGCGTCGAACTGGCGCCGCTGTCGGATTCGATCAACCTTTCCTGGCCGCTGCTCAACGCGCTGCCGGACCGCTTCTGGGGGGTGATGTCGAACGAGACACTGCTCGCCATTCCATTCTTTACGTTCATGGGGATCGTGCTGGAAAAATCGGGCATGGCGGAGGATTTGCTCGACACGATCGGCCAGCTCTTCGGCCCGATCCGCGGCGGGCTTGCCTATGCAGTGATCTTCGTCGGTGCGTTGCTGGCTGCCACCACCGGCGTCGTCGCCGCGTCGGTCATCGCCATGGGCCTGATCTCGCTGCCGATCATGCTGCGCTATGGCTATGATCGCAGCGTTGCCTCCGGCGTCATCGCCGCCTCCGGCACGCTGGCGCAGATCATCCCGCCGTCGCTCGTCCTGATCGTGCTTGCCGACCAGTTGGGCCGTTCCGTCGGCGACATGTATGCCGGCGCGCTGATCCCCGGCCTGGTGCTGACCGGCCTCTATGCCGGCTATATCATGACCATGTCGATCGTCCGGCCGAACTCGATGCCGGCGCTGCCGCTGGAGGCCCGCACGCTCGGCTCCGGCGTCACCTCGCTTGCGGTCGCGCTCGTCGTCGCAGGCGGCATCGCCTATGGCGCCCACGTCTATCTCTATCCGACCCACGGCGAGAATGCCGACATTCTCGGCGGCACGGTCGGCGTCATCTTCATCTACATCGTCGCGCTGCTCGACAAGACCCTGAAGGTCAACGCGATGTCGCGGCTGGCCCAGCAGGTCATCATCGTGCTGATCCCGCCGCTGGCGCTGATCTTCCTCGTGCTCGGCACCATCTTTCTCGGCATTGCCACGCCGACGGAAGGCGGCGCGATGGGGGCTGTCGGCGCGCTCATCATGGCGGCCGCGAAGGGGCGGCTGAACCTTGATGTCGTCCGCTCGGCGCTCGCCTCGACGACCCGGCTGTCGTCGTTCGTGCTGTTCATCCTGATCGGCGCCCGCGTCTTCTCGCTGACCTTCTACGGCGTCAACGGCCACCTTTGGGTGGAGCACCTGCTGGTGTCGATGCCGGGCGGCGAGACGGGCTTCCTGATCGCGGTGAACCTGCTGGTCTTCTTCCTGGCCTTCTTCCTCGATTTCTTCGAACTCGCCTTCATCGTCGTGCCGCTGTTGGCGCCGGCGGCGGAGAAGCTCGGCATCGACCTGATCTGGTTCGGAGTGCTGCTGGGCGTCAACATGCAGACGAGCTTCATGCATCCGCCCTTCGGCTTTGCACTGTTCTTCCTGCGTTCGGTGGCCGCCAAGGTGCCCTATATCGACAAGATCACCGGCAAGACGATCGCGCCGGTGACGACGGGGCAGATCTACTGGGGTGCAGTGCCCTTCGTCGGCATCCAGGTCCTGATGGTGGCGCTGACCATCCTGTTTCCGCAGATGGTCATGCACTACAAGGGCGACGCCGCAACCGTCGATCCGTCGACGATCAAGATCGAGGTGCCTGCGTTTGGCGGGCAGGGCGGTGGCCTCGGTCTGCCCGACAACGGCGGTGGTCTTGGTCCTCCCAGCGGCCTGCAACTGCCCGGCGGCAGTCCGCTCGACCAGCCGCCGGCGGGCAACGGTGGCTCCGGTCAGCCGCAGCAGCCGCCCGACCTCAGCCAGCCGCCGTCGTTTGGCCAGAGCGGTGCTGGGCAGGCGCCGAAGCCGCCGGCCAATGACCTCAGCCAGCCGCCGTCGTTCAAATGACGCCAGCATCGGGCGGCCCGCAAAGGCCGCCCGATGTCTCGTGGCTATGGCGAAGCGGCCGGTGCAGCGCCGAATGTCGTCAGCGGTCAGGCATAATGAGACCGAACCGGGCCTCTTCCTTTCGGCCGCTTCATCGATAATCATGAATGTTCAGGTTGTTGTCAGTCGAATCGTTTCCGTCTGATTGCCGCGCCGGTGCGTTCCCGTCCGGCATATTGAGCGAGGCAGTACTATGAAGCTTGCTGCGCTAACCAGGGTGCTTTGGCTCCCGGCAACGGTCGCGGTTCTGTACGCAGCCGCGGTCGGCTTTCGGCCGTTGCTGCCGGTCGACGAGACACGGTATGTGAGCGTCGCGTGGGAGATGTACCTGCGAAGCGGCTGGTTCGACCCGTTGACCCTGAACTTCGAGCCCTACCATCACAAGCCACCCTTGTTGTTCTGGCTGATCAACCTGTGCTGGGCTACCTTCGGCATCAGCCGCTGGGCGGCAACGATACCCGTGGTTCTGTCCGCACTTGCAAGCGTCTATCTTACCGGCGTGCTCGGCCGCCTGCTGTTCCCGCAGGCACTGGCAGACAGCAATCGCACCAATCTGGTGATGGTTGCTGGCGTGCCGTTCCTCGTCTACGGCACCATCGTCATGTTCGACATAACGCTGACCGTTTTCGTGTTGCTGTCGCTGATCGGTGTCGTCCTTTACTCCCGGCAAAGGGATTGGCGCACCATCGTGCTGATCGGCGTCTCGCTCGGCCTGGGTGGGCTTGCAAAGGGGCCCTTCGCCCCGTTCTGCATCTTCTTCCCCATCCTGCTTGCGCCTTTATGGGCCAAGAATCTCGGCAACGTCGTCACCTGGTATGCAGGCAACGCGCTTGCGGGCCTGATCTCCCTTGCCCTCGTGCTGGTCTGGCTGATCCCGGTCCTCAGCCGGAGCGACGCCGATTTTGCCTACTGGCTGTTGTGGAAGCAGACCGCCGGCCGCGTGACCGGCAGCGTCGATGACCATCTTGCACCCTTCTATTTCTATTTTCTGCTCCTGCCGGCGATCTTCGTTCCGTGGATCTTCGTTCCAGGCTTGTGGAAAGGGGCGGCCAAGCTTCGCAGCCACCTTCCGGATGCCGAAGGGATGCGCTTCCTGCTGTGCTGGCTCGTGCCGACCTTCCTCGGGTTCTGCCTGTTCAGCAACAAGCAGCCGCACTATCTCATGCCGCTGATCCCGGGCGCCGTACTCCTCATGGCCCTTTGCCTCCGGGGCGTGGCGACGCACCTGCTGGCCCGCACGGTGGCCGTCATGGTCGGCCTGTTCGTAGTGGGGCAAGGCATTGCCTATGCGACATTCCTGCACCGCTACGACCTGGCGCCGATTGCAGCCTTCGTTCAGGCGAACCAGGACAGGGACTGGGCGTTTGTGAACAACTATCACGGCGAGTTCGGCTTTCTCGCGAGGCTGCAAAAGCCTGTCGACGACGTGCTTCCGGACGACCTCGATGCGTGGTTTTCGGCTCATCCCAATGGGTACGCCGCGGTCATTTACCGGGACCCCAAAAGAGTCGCTGGCTACCGGCAGATCCTCGACGGCCCCTATCGGGGCCGAAGGATGGGCGTTTACAGCCGAAGCGATGCTCGGTAACGGCGCGCGGCGCGTCTGCGCGCAGCTCGCCTGCCCCCGGCGCCTTCAAGCAGGCGCCGACACGTCCGGGAAAGATCGCCCCAACGAAAAACCCCGGAGCGGTGCCCCGGGGCTGTTTTTGATCGATGACCGATCCGCTTAGAGCTTTTCGCTCCGCTGCTGGATCATCATGAAGGTGTCGTAGTTGTATTCGGCGATCTGTGCATTGAGGTAATACTCGCCGCGGAAGGCCTTGATCGATTCCCAGATCTTCTTGAAGGTCGGGTTTTCGGCTTCCATTTCGGCATAGACCTCGTTCGACTTGTCGAAGCAGGCCGAGAGAATTTCCTGGCTAAACGGCGCGAGCTTGGCGCCGGCGCCGACGAGGCGCTTGATCGCCGGCGGGTTCAACCAGTCGTACTTCTGCAGCATGTTCGCGTCGGTCGCCTGGCAGGCGGTGCGCAACAGCGACTGGTAGTTCTTCGGCAGGCTTTCGAAGGCCGCCTTGTTGAACATGGCGTGCACGGTGGGGCCGCCTTCCCAGAAGCCGGGGTAGTAGTAATAGGGCGCGACCTTGTAGAAGCCGAGTTTCTCGTCGTCATAGGGCGTCGTCCATTCGGCCGCGTCGATCGTACCCTTTTCCAGCGCCGGGTAGATGTCGCCGCCGGCGATCTGTTGCGGCACGACGCCGAGGCGCTCGACGATCTTGCCGGCGAAGCCGCCGATGCGCATCTTCAGGCCCTGCAGGTCGGCGACCGTCTTAATTTCCTTGCGGAACCAGCCGCCCATCTGCACGCCGGTGTTGCCGGCCGGCAGGCCGACCAGGCCCTGGTTGGCGAGGAAGTCGTTGTAGAGGTCGATACCGCCGCCGTGATACTGCCAGGCGTTCATGCCGCGCGCGTTCAGCGCGAAGGGAACCGCCGAGCCGAGCGCCCAGACCGGGTCCTTGCCCCAGTAGTAGTAGCCGACCGTGTGGCAGGCCTCGACCGTGCCGGCCGCCGCTGCATCCGCCGCCTGAAGGCCGGGAACGATCTCGCCGGCGGCGAACACCTGGATCTGGAAATTGCCGTCGGTCGCTTCGGAAAGGTATTTCGCCAGCGTTTCGGCGCCGCCGTAGATCGTGTCGAGCGACTTTGGAAACGAAGAAGCCAGGCGCCAGTTGATCTTCGGGTTGCTCTGGGCGAGCGCGGGTGCGGCCAGTACGGCAGATGCCGCAGCGCCAGCGCCGGCCACGCCGGCTTTCTTCATAAATGAACGACGATCCATTCCTATCCTCCCACAGGAAGCGGACCGGCGGGTCCGCTGTTTTGGTCACGGTGAACCTAAACATGCCGGCAACAGCGTTTCAAGCGCAGGGCTGAGGCCGTGCGCGACGAAGGGATGCGACTTTCGTTGTAGAGATTCCTTGCCGCCTGCCGCCCTGTTTCGAGCGGATGCGGATCTTGGCGGGAGTTGTCCCGGCGGGCGAGCAATGTGTTCGGCTGCTCTACAGCCATCGCCCTGGCGGAGTTGGGACTGACATCCGGATCGGCGCGCCCGGCCGTGGCTTGTTCGTGTTCGACATGGCTCGCGATGCCAAGTCGAAAGTGGATCGCGGCACGGCTCCAGAATACGGACGTTGGGAGCACCGCAGGTGGCCCAAAAGCGTTGCACCGGTCTCGGCGGCAATGAAAAGCACGCCATTTGGGCCACTCACCCGCGACGTGGCTCAGCCCGCCATCGCTTCCTCGTATTCGGAGGACAGCAGCAGCCATTCTTCTTCGGCCGCGGCCAGGCGGTCGGCCGCATCGGAGCGTTCCTTTGCCTTCTTGGCTGCAGTGGCCGGGCTCTTTTCGTAGAGCGCCGGATCCGCAAGCTCGGTATCAAGCGCCTGGATCAGCTTTTCAAGCCTTGCCGTCAGGGATTCGATCTCGCTGATCTTTTTTCTCAGCGGCGCGAGCGAGGCGCGTCGGTCGGCATTCGCCTTGCGCTGGTCCGCCTTGGAAAGACCCTCGTCCGTCAGGGCCGGACGCGCTTTCTCCTCCCTCGGCTTCGGCCCGCCGATGATCTGTGTCCGGTACTCCTCGAGGTCGCCGTCGAAATTCGACACCGTCCCGTCCTTCACCAGCCACAGCCGGTCGACGGTCGCCTCGATCAGGTGGCGGTCGTGCGAGATCAGGATGACGGCGCCGGGATAGTCGTTCAGCGCCTCGATCAGAGCGCGCCGGCTGTCGATGTCGAGGTGGTTCGTCGGCTCGTCGAGGATCAAAAGGTTCGGCGCATCGAAGGCGGCAAGCCCCATCAGGAGCCGCGCCTTCTCGCCGCCGGAGAGGTCCTTGGCCGGGGTGTCCATCTTCTCGGTCGCAAGCCCCATCTGGGCGACCCGCGAGCGCACCTTGGCCTCCGGTGCGTCCGGCATCAGCCGGCGCACGTGCTCGACGGCGCTCTGGGTCGGAACGAGATCGTCCAACTGGTGCTGGGCGAAGAAGCCGATCTTCAATCCCGGTGCCGTTCTGACCTCGCCGCTTTCGGCGGCGAGCTTGCCCGAGATGAACTTGGCGAAGGTGGATTTCCCGTTGCCGTTCGAGCCGAGCAGCGCGATGCGATCGTCGTTGTCGATGCGCAGGTTCAGCCGTTTCAGGATCGGCTTGTCCGCCTCGTAGCCGACGGCGCCGCCGGAAATGGCGATGATCGGCGAGGCGGGCTGCTTCTCCGGCTCGGGGAAGGCAAAACCCTGGACGTGCTCCTCGATCACGGCGGCGACCGTGCCCATCCGTTCCAGCGCCTTGACGCGGCTCTGCGCCTGGCGGGCCTTGGTCGCCTTGGCCTTGAAGCGGTCGATGAAGCTCTGCAGATGTTTGCGCGCGGCCTCGTTCTTGGCCTTCGCCTTCATCTGCAGTTCGTCGGCCTCGGCCTTCTGCCGCTCGAACTGGTCGTAGCCGCCGCGATAGAAGGTCAGCTTCTTCTGGTCGAGGTGAACGATCGCGTTGACGGCGGTGTTCAGGAGGTCGCGGTCGTGGCTGATGATGATGACGGTGTGCGGGTAGCGCCGCACGTAGTCCTCGAGCCACAGCGTGCCTTCAAGGTCGAGATAGTTGGTCGGCTCGTCGAGCAGCAGCAGGTCCGGCTCGGCAAAGAGCACCGCCGCCAGCGCCACCCGCATGCGCCATCCACCCGAAAAGCTCTTGGCCGGCCGCTTCTGCGCCTCGTGGTCGAAACCGAGGCCGGCAAGGATGCTGGCTGCACGCGCCTCGGCCGCATGCGCGCCGATGTCGGCAAGCCGGGTCTGGATCTCGGCGATGCGATGCGGGTCGGTCGCCGTCTCCGCCTCCTTGAGCAGGCTGGCTCGTTCCTTGTCGGCGGCCAGGACGATCTCGATCAGCGGTTCGTCGGTGCCGGGCGCCTCCTGCGCGACCTGGCCGATCCGGGCGTTCTTCGGCAGCGAGACCGTGCCAGCCTCGGAAGCGAGATCGCCGGTGATGACGCGAAAGAGCGTGGACTTGCCGGCGCCGTTGCGGCCGACGAGCCCCGCCTTCGTGCCGGTCGGCAGCGAAACGGAGGCATTATCGAGGAGCAGGCGCCCGGCGATGCGGGCGGAAAGGCCGGAAATCGTGATCATGATCGGCGTCTATAATGCAAGTCTTGCGAAAGTGGGAACCGGTTTGCGGACAAAGACATGCACACGAGCAAATTTTCAAGCATGTCTTGCGAAAGTCGGACCGGTTGCGGGGACAAAGACACGCATGAGACGAACCTTTGCGACAGTTCCCAGCAAACCTCTTTTCAGGCGAACTGCTTCAAGGTCCGGGACGGCCGCCCCTGTGCAAGAAGCGGGGTCGCGTCAGGCGGCGCCGCGCCGGTAGTTGCGCCCCGCCCGTTCGGAGAGATCCAGCGAATAGACACACGTGCCGCTCTCATTGGCCGCATCCAGCGCCAGCATCGCCTGGCGATACAACTCGTTGGAGGAGGGGGCATCCTCCGTGAAGGCCGCTCCGATCGTGAGCGACAGCGTTCCGGGAAGGTACTCCCGGCCGGATATCCGGAACACCTCCGCCTCGATCCGGTTGCGGATGCGCTCGGCGATGGAGAAGACGCTGTCGCGGTCGACCTTTTCGAACAGGAAGGCGAAGCCGTCGCCGCCGACGCGTGCCACGAAGTCGAGCTTCTTGATCGACTTGCGGAACAGCGTCGCGATCTGCTTGACCGCCTCCTCGCTGGCCCCGGCGGCGTGGCTGTCGGAAAGGTTCTTCAGCCGGTCGACGCGCATGAGCAGCAGCGCGCTGCCCGTGCTGTCCTCGCCATCGTAGGCGGCCAACAGCCGGTTCATCAGCGCGGCGCGGTTGGCGAGGCCGGTGACCGGGTCGTGCAGCAGCGCCGTCTCGCTTGCGGCTGCGCCCGAGGCAACGTTTTCCAGGCGCGCCACCAGCGCTTCGAGGCGCTGGCAATGGGCGCTCTCGCTGCCGATCAGCGCCTCGACAGCGGAGACGAGCAGATCCGCCTGGCCGGCGAAGTCGGACATGGCCATGACCGGATCGGCCTTGAGCTTGCCGAGCAGGTGATTGATCTGGGTGAGGGCATTGGTCCGCTTCTGCCGCTCGGCTTCGGCTTCTGCCGTCAGCGCCTCGATGGTACGCATCAGGTCAGTGGCGCTATGGCCGAGAACGAGCGAATTGTGGTCCGGCAGGCCGTGTCGAACGCCGATGGCGTCGAGTGCCTCCTGCGGCGGAGCCTTGCCGAGTGCGGTGATCTCGCGCCCGAGCGCGGTGTTGCTGCCGGTGAGGGCTTCGTGCAGAAGGGCGTAGTTGCGCGGGATCGCCGGGATTTCCAGCCGGGTCATCAGATGCGAGACCTTCGCCATGACCGCCGCCGATCGGGCAAGCGTCTCCGATGCATTCACCTTAGCGTTCATAAGTCACCAGCAGTTGGGCAGTTTGCCTGGAACACCGGCTCGAACCGGCCGTGGTCACAACTTTTAGCTGAAGAGCATTAAGAAGCGTTGAATCCCGACCGCATCGCCGTGTCGGCAAGGTGCATCGTCGCCATCGCCACCGTCGTCGCCGTCGATCGTTGCCGGTGCCGGCATCAGGCGAACCGGCGAGCCAGCGGGACGGCGCGGATCACCTGTCGGATCACCCCGTCGCCGCCCGTATCCCTCGGGGGCGCTGCGCCGTATTGGAGGTCGCGAACGGCTGCCGCATAGCCCTCGCTGCGCGCCTGCTTCATCGCCGCCTCGAACATCTTTTCGATGACCGGGTAGCAATCGTCTGGCAGATAGGCATCGGGGGTGTTGGTCTCATAGACCAGTGCCATCTTCGACAGGGTGCTGCCCAGAAGGGCGCTCCATTCCTCGGTTGTTCTTGCCATGTCTTTCCCTCGTTTCGCCGGGCTGTCAGTTGCAGGGGCCCTGCGGCTGCCGCGACGGCCGGACTATCGCATCCGCCGGAGCGACACCCTGTCACCGCGGTAACAGGGTGAAAGAATGCCCGGTCTATCGAGGGGAACGGGGTCAGCGATGCATCCACTCAGCGCCTTCGGCGCGCAGGAAGTAGAGCAGGTCGAGGACAAGACTGGGCCGGCCGAGCGAGGTCAGAATCGCGTGGCATTGTCCGCGATGGTGGGTCTGGTGGTTGAAGAAATGGGCCAGGGCCGGACCAAGCGGCTGGCTCATCTGCACCGGATTGGTCACCGTGACGTAGCTGATCGTATCGGCGAGCCGTTTCTCGTCGAGCGAGCCGATCCAGTCGATGATCCGCTGATCCTCGGCGATGCGCGCCTGCCGCAGAACATCGATGTCCTCGAAGAGGATGGCGTCGAGGCGGGCAGGAACGTCGCCGGAGCCGGTGAAGCGGCGCATCCAGATCCGGTCGGCGACGAGGATATGGTTCAGCGTGCCGAGCAGGGAGCCGAAGAAGGCGCCCTTGTTTTCGCGCAAGGCAGTGGGCGACAGGGCCGCGGCCTCCGCATAAAGGATCCTGTTTGCCCAGGCGTTGTAGGCGGCGAACATCTTGTAGTGATTGAGCATGGCTGGTTCCGGCGGATGCGTTGGAGATGGCGTACAGCCTATCATCCCGTCGCCTCATTGGCGGTGATGCAACAGATGAAATTTTCTGATTTGATTGGGAACTCTGGATTGTGCCAGATGGCTCGCTTCACCAGGGAGAAGCAATGACACGCAAACTCTATGCCCTCAGCGGCGCCGACAGGACGCGCCAGTTTTCCCCGCATGTCTGGAAGAGCGTGATGTCGCTCGCCCACAAGGGCCTGGATTACGAGACGGTTCCGGTCGGCTTCACCGAGATCCCGACCATCGAAGGCGGTGGCAGCTCCACCGTGCCGCTGCTTCGCGACGGCGAACGGCTGGTGCGCGACAGTTACGATATCGCGCTCTACCTCGACGAGGCCTATCCCGACCGCCCGTCGCTGTTCGGCGGTGAGGGCGGCAAGGCGATGGCGCGCTTCATCGAAACGTGGTCGCAATCGACGCTGCACATGGCCGTCACCCGCATCGCCATTCTCGACATCCACAATCTGCTCCGGCCTGCGGACCAGGAATATTTCCGTCGCAGCCGCGAGGAGCGGCTCGGCGCCTCCCTGGAGGACATCGCCGCCGCCGGGAGAGCTGAGGTCGAAGGCTTCGCGAAAAAACTGCAGCCGCTGCGCAACATGCTGAAATTTCAGCCCTTCATCGGCGGCGAGGGCCCGCTTTTTTCGGACTACATCGTCTTCGGTGCCTTGCAATGGCTGCGCACCACCGCCTGTACGAAGGTGCTCGAAAACGACGATCCGGTCGCCGACTGGTTCAATCGCTGCCTCGACCTGCACGGCGGCGTCGGCCATCGTGTGACAGCAGCGTGAAACTTCGATGCCGCGCGGCGCGATTGTCGCGTCCCTCTTGTTTTCCGGGGCATTGGCGGGTAATGAACCGCCACTTTTCACGAACACCAAGGGAAACGAGAGAATGGCGATTGAACGCACCTTTTCGATGATCAAGCCGGACGCCACCAGGCGCAACCTGACCGGCGCCATCACCAAGATGCTCGAAGACGCGGGCCTGCGCGTCGTCGCGTCGAAGCGCGTCTGGATGAGCCGCCGCGAAGCCGAGGGCTTCTACGCCGTCCACAAGGACCGTCCGTTCTTCGGCGAACTCGTCGAGTTCATGTCCTCCGGCCCGACGGTCGTCCAGGTTCTCGAAGGTGAAAACGCGATCGCCAAGAACCGCGAAGTCATGGGCGCCACCAACCCGGCCAACGCCGAAGAAGGCACCATCCGCAAGGTTCACGCCCTGTCGATCGGCGAAAACTCCGTGCACGGCTCCGACGCCCCGGAAACCGCCGCCGAAGAAATCGCCTACTGGTTCTCCGGCACCGAGATCGTCGGCTGATCCGGTTTTGCAGGCCTTGATCGCAAGTTCTTGAATGGGCTTGGCGAAGGCGCGCAAGAACACCTGAAATGACAAATCGCCCGGAGCCTGCGCTTCGGGCGATTTTCGTTTGGTGGCGATGGGTGAAATCCATCGCGTCGTCACCGACGCCCATGTGCGCGGACCTTTGCCGACGCCTTTAGCGGCTGAGGTCAGCCGGACATTTCGCCATCTCGAAGTGCTCCGGCGCGTTGCCGTTTCTGAAGACGCGCGGGTTCTTCTCGTAGGCGGGGCCAATGACGAGGGGTTCGGCGGGAAGGATGCTCTGGTCGGCATCGGACGTGACGGTCGTCTCCAGTGTCTGAAGCACGGCCCCATCCGGCCCGTTGACGCGGATCGTCACCCGATAGGGCCTTGCCTTCTTCACGCAGGTGATGTCCGGGCTTTCCAGCACCACCTTTTCCAGTTGCGGAAAGAGCTTGCGCGTCAGCACCAGCGGCTCGCCGCCGGCCGGGTTCTCGAATTCGGCGGTGACAGTCGAGCCATCGGGCACGGGCTTGGTCCGGTCGAGGGTGATCATGTAGGTCGCGTAAGCCAGCCTGTAGTTGAAGACGAACAGCTTGCCGGTCAGTTGCAACGGATCGGGGCCGGTCTCGCGCTGGCAGGCGGCGAGCGTCATCGCAAGTGAAAGCGCCAGCGAAAGCAGTCTGCCGAAAGCGGCCATACGTCTCATGTCCCCGGTTCCTTGCGGTGGCGATAGTAGTGCCGGCTTGCCTTCGCGCGGTTGCCGCAGATGGCCATGTCGCACCAGTTTCGCGATCGGTTGCGGCTCTTGTCGAGGAAGAGCCAGCCGCAATTGGGGCAGATCTTCAGCCGGTCCGGTGCCGCGTTGACGGTCAGGCGCAGAGCCGAATGCGCCGTGGCGGCGTCGAGCGCGCCGGCACGGCCGCCCGAATGGCGCAGCGTGTCGGCGATCGCCTCCAAGAGCAGCGCCAGTTGCGCCGGCGTGCCTTCGCCGCGCGCCTCGGCGCGAAAATGGTCGTCGATCGCCTCGCGCAGGCTGAGAAACGCCGCGCGGCGCTCCGGTGCGACCGGGACAAGCGGTCCCGTCCACGCCCGTTCGGCGCAATAGTGGTTCGCCCCGCCGGCAAAGGCGTCCATCGTCTTCGCATCGTCATAGCGGTCGATCCGCCGCGCCGGATCGGACCGCAGCACGACCGAATTCGCCACGTCCAGCGCCAGAGCGCCGCCGGAGAAACGATGCGGTGTCCAGGAAAAGGTCATCGGCACATCCTAACTGGTTATTTTCGTTTTACCAGTTATAATGCGGCTGTCACCTGCGAGGCTGTCAATGGCTTATTTCCTGCAGCAATTTGCCAATGCCGTCCCGGTTGCCGCGCTCTATGCGGTGCTTGCCTTTGGCTACGCGATCGCCTTTTCGGTGACGCGGCGCGCCGATATCAGCTTCGGTGCGATCTTTGCCTTCGCTGCGCAGATGTTCATCCTCTTTGCCGACTACGGCTGGAACCGGCTGTGGCTCGTTTTTCCCGCAGCACTTGCGCTGGGTGCCGCCATGGCCGTCGTCTTCGGCATGGGGGCGGCCATGGTGACGGGCCGATACGTCATGCGTCCGCTTGCCTTTTCCTCGGACAACACGGTCGTGGTGGCCGCGCTCGGCGTCGTGCTCGTGCTGATGGAGACGGCGCGGCTGGCCTCGAACACCCGGAACCTCTGGCTTCCGCCGCTCCTGAGCCGGCCGTTGGATCTGTGGTGGGATCCTTCCTTCCCGGTGACGCTGACGGTCCTGCAGATGGTGAACGCCGCGCTGATGGCGGCAATTGTGCTTGCCGGCCATCTGTTCCTCTCCCGCTCCGGGTGGGGCCGGCGCTGGCGCGCCGTTTGCGACGACCGCAAGGCAGCAGAACTCTGCGGCGTCGATTCCGGCGGTGTCTTCCTCGCCGCTTTCGCGCTTGCCGCCCTGATCGCCTGCCTCGCGGGCATCCTGGCGGCCAGCTATTACGGCAACATGGATTTCGGCGCGGGCCTCAACTTCGGCGTCAAAGTGCTGTTCATCGCCGCCATCGGCGGCTATTCGACGCCGATCCTGTCGGCGCTCGGTGGAGCTGCGATCGGGCTCGCCGAAACGATCTGGAACGCCTACGGCGCGTTTCTCTGGCGCGACTTCGCGATCTATTCCGCGCTGGTGCTGCTGCTGGTGATCTTCCGCCGCGAGAGGGCGATCCCGTAGCGGCTGGCAGGTCGAGTGCCCCTGCCGGCGTCAACGCCAGGAATGAATTCAGCGCCGCTTTCTCACTCCCGTCATGCCGGACCCAATTCGGCATCCAGCGCGCTCAAGTCATTGAGCGCAATAGAATCTTTTGCGCCGCCGACGGGCGCTGCTGGACGCCGGATCAAGTCCGGCGTGACGGGACGATGCGTGAGTCCTGTTCAGCGAAGGCGGCCAGCTATTCCTTCCACCTGTCCCGGGCCCGATCGTCCTTGTCCTTGGCCTCCACCCAGCCGCCGGTGCTGCCGTCGGCGCGATGCTCCTTCTTCCAGAAGGGAGCGGAGGTCTTGAGGTAGTCCATGACGAAGGAGGCGCCGTCGAAGGCGGCGTGGCGATGCGGGGCGGTGGCGACGACGAGGACGATGTTCCCGCCCGGCGCGATCCGGCCGACGCGGTGGATGGCGGCGATGCCCTCCAGCGAAAACCGCTCGACGGCCTCGTTGCAGATGCGCCGGATCTCGGCCTCCGCCATGCCGGGATAGTGTTCGAGCTCGAGGGCGGAAAGGCTGCCGCGTTCGTCGCGGCACAGGCCGGTGAAGGTGACGATCGCGCCGATCTGGCGGCGCCCTTCCGTCAGGGCCGCCGTCTCCGCCGCGGCGTCGAAGTCCTCGCGCTGGACCCGCACCACAACGGGCGGGGCGGCAACGGAATTGGTGGCCGCGCCGGTCATGGCTCAGCCGCCGGTCATCGGCGGGAACAGGGCGATTTCACGCGCACCCGCAATCGAGTCCCGATGCTCGACGTGCTCGTGGTTGACGGCGACGCGAATGACGTTCTCGTGCTCAAGCGCGATCTGATACTCCTCGCCGAGTGTCTTCAGGTGCTGCAGCAGGTCGCCGGCGGTTTTGACGTGGCCGGGAAGGTCGATCTCCTCCTCGTCCCGTCCGATCCGCTCGCGCACCCAGGCAAAATAGACAAGCTTGGTCATCGTTCGTCCACGATATGCTTTAATCCGGCGCGGAAATAGTCGTAGCCGGTATACATCGTGATCGCCGCGGCAATCCACAGCAGCACGATGCCGATCTCCGTCGTATAGGGCAGGTACTTGGCGCCCGCCGGCCCGGCCAGCAGGAAGCCGATGGCGAACATCTGGATCGTCGTCTTCCACTTGGCGATCCGCGTGACCGGCACGCTGACCTTCAGTTCCGCCAGGTATTCGCGCAGGCCGGAGACCAGGATCTCGCGGCAGAGAATGATGATCGCGGCCCAGATCGTCCAGCCGGCAATCGTCCCGTCTGCTGCCATCAGGAGTAGCACCGAGGCAACCAGCAGCTTGTCTGCGATCGGATCCAGCATGCGGCCGATATTGGAGGTCTGCTTCCAGATGCGCGCCAGGTAGCCATCAAAAAAATCCGTGATGGAGGCCGCCGCAAACAGACCGAACGCAGACCACCGGGCAAAATCCGAAGACTGCAGCTTCCCCTCCACGAAAAAGCACAGGACGATCAGCGGAACAGCGAGGATCCGACCGTAGGTGAGAAGATTGGGGATGCTGTAAGCGGTGGCCATGGATTCGCAGTCTCGGATGGGTTTCCGGTTAGTTGTGGGCTTTGTGACAGGTCCGTCAACTCTTTGCGAGACCTTTTCACCGGGAACAAGGCAATATTCCGGTGATGCCCATGAAAAGCCCATGGGACGGTTCGCCGCACTGGCGAGGTCTGCTGCGGTTCGCCCGCCCGGGCAGGGATGATCATGAAGAAAGATTTTCATTTTTCTTCGAAATATTTGCGATGCCTGTTCGTTTTTCGACAAAAAGTGCGTTTTGCCGGTTCCAGCCTGTTGACCTTGGGTTGTATTTGGCTATTTCTGCGCGTCGCAGCAAATCAGCATCAAGGTTGGAAGGGGTGGATCCTCTATGGGGATCGTCGGTGGAGCACGTTTGTCGGTTGTCGACGGCAGTCTGGGGCAGGACCTGTGCCAGAGCGATGTCGTGACCCTTGCCGACGGCAGTTTCGCCATCGCCTGGGCCGGCGTTCCTGCCGACGGTGTCGCCGACGTGCTGCTCTGCGTCTTTAATGCCGATGGAACGCTCCGCGCAAAGACGGAATGTTCGGTCGCCACGCAGTCTGCCCGGTTCGTGCCGCAACTGACGGCCCTTTCCGACGTCGGCTTCGCCATGGTCTGGAGCGGCGCAACGGCAGACGACGACGAAGGTATCGCCGTTCGCCTGTTCGACCGCGACGGCAAGGCGATGGGCGACGCCGCAACGATGGTGAACGCGCAAACGGACGGCAACCAGCTCGCGCCACAGATCGCCACGCTTGCCGGCGGCGGCTACGTGTTCGCCTGGACCAAAGCAGGCGCTCCCGGCGAGACGGGCGTTCTGTCGCTGCGCGTGGTCCATGGCGACGGAAGCGTAAGCGACCGCTCCATCGACGGCTTTTGCGCGGAAAGCCAGCCGGGCTACAAGATCGTTGCGCTTGCCGGGGGCGGATTTGCAGTCGTCTACGAGGCGGCAGCACCTGCCGAGGGGGGAAGCCCCGGTTTGCGGATGCAGATATTCGATGCTGACGGTACGTTGCGGGTGGAATCGGCCGTTTCGGGTTTTTCGGGCAAGGCCTGCCTGGAACGCAATCCCGCCGTCACCGCCCTGGCCGACGGCGGTTTCGTGGTTGCCTGGGAAGGCGACCGGCACGATGATGCAACCGGTATCGCCCTGCAGATCTTCGACGCCGACGGCACCGCGCGCGCCCAGACCGACTTCGCCGTCAATAACCATACCGATGGCGAGCAACTCGATCCGATCGTGACCGCCCTGAAGGACGGCGGTTTCGTCGTGCTGTGGCGCGGTGCGACCTTGCATGATCCCGACGGCGGCCTGGCGATGCAGGTCTACAATGCGGATGGCAAGACCCGCATTGCCGGCGACATCGCGGTGAACGGCTACACGCAGGGCCTGCAGGGGCACCCCTGCGTTGCCGCACTGGCGGGCGGCGGCTTTGCCGTGGCCTGGACGACAAAAGACGAGGACGGCAACAGCATCGCGCTCAGGGTCTTCAATGCGGGCGGGATCGCGCGCATGGAGATCGAGGAGCCCTTGGACGGTACCACCGTCGAGCTGCACGGATCGCCCAGGATCGTTGCGCTTGCGGACGGCGGCCTTGCGTTGACCTGGCAGGCCAGGGGAGCGGACGGTGTTCACATCTACGAGAAGGTCTTCCGGGCCGTCAACGACGCCCCGACCGGTGCAAGCACGACCATAGGCATCAAGGAAGACAGCACCTATGTGTTCTCGGTCGAGGACTTCGGATTCAAGGACGCCAACGGCGATTCGCTGAAGGCCGTCAAGATCGCTTCGGTGCCGGCGAACGGCACGCTGACGCTCGATGGCAGGATGGTCGTCCCCGGCCAGGAGATCAAGGCCGCAGACATCGCGGCCGGCAAGCTTGTCTGGGCCGTGGGTCAGAACCTCAACGGGATCGGGCTCGGCGCGCTGTCCTTCAACGTCATAGATGATGGCGGCAGCGATTTTGGCGGTGTCGACACGGACCCGTTCACGCGCAAGATCACCTTCGACGTCGCCGGCGTCAACGACGACCCCGTCGCCAGGGTCGTGACGGGCTCGACCTACGAGAACTCGCTGTTCACGATCGAGGTTGCCGATGCCGTGATCGACGCGGACGACGACAACCTGACGATGCTCAATGCGAAGATCGTCTCCGGCTTCGGCTCGGTGATGATCGATGCGAAGAAGATGCTGATCTATAATCCGATGGGCGGCGCGAACCCGGACATCGGCGACGGCGAGACCCGTACGGTCGTCATCAGCTACACCGTATCGGACGGCAGGGGCGGCACCGCGACCGCGACCATCACCCTGACGGTCCTGGGCATCTCGGCCGACATCTTTTCCGGAACGAACGGCGCCGACCGGCTGACCGGGACCAGCTACGGCGATCTGATGTATGGCAAGGGCGGGGACGACACGCTGCGCGGCGGCGCCGGCAACGATCTGCTCGACGGCGGCAGCGGTGCGGACACGCTGACGGGCGAGGCGGGCAACGACAGCTATGTCGTCGACAATGCCGGGGACAAGATCGTCGAGGCCGCCAACGGCGGAACGGACACGGTCCAGGCGAGCCGGAGCTACACGCTGACCGAGAACGTCGAAAAGCTGATCCTGATCGGGACCGGAAACTACGGCGGCACCGGCAACGCCCAGGGCAACACGATCACCGGCAATTCCGGCGCGAACATCCTCAAGGGGCTCGGTGGCAACGACAGGCTTTCGGGCGGCGGCGGCAACGATTGCCTGGATGGCGGCAATGGAAATGACGTCCTGAACGGTGGCGCCGGCGCGGACAAGCTTTTGGGTGGCGCAGGCGACGACACCTATGTGGTGGACGATGCCGGCGACTGCGTGGTCGAAGTCGCCGGCGGCGGCAGCGATACCGTCGAGGCGGGCTGCAGCTACACGCTCGCCGCTCATGTCGAGCGGCTGACCCTGACCGGTGTGGGGAACTACTCCGGCACGGGCAATACGCTCGCCAACCGCATCGTCGGCAATGCGGCAGCCAACGTCCTCAAGGGGCTCGACGGAAATGACGTGCTCCTCGGTGGAAGAGGAAACGACAGGATCCATGGCGGCAACGGCAGCGACAGGATCGCCGGCGACGCCGGCGCCGACATGCTGTCAGGCGGTTCGGGCTGCGACACCTTCGTGTTCCGCTCCGTGTCCGACAGCACGCTCGCCAGCGCCGGGCGGGATACCATCGTCGACTTCTCGAAGGCTGCCGGCGATCGGATCGATCTCAGCGCGATCGACGCCCGTCCGGCAAGCAGCGCGGACAACGCCTTCGTCTTCATCGGCAAGGCCGCGTTTACGAAATGTGCCGGCGAACTGCGCTATCAGAAGAGCGGCAGTGATACGCTTGTCCTTGCCGACACCGATGGTGATGGCAGGGCCGATTTCAGCATTCTCGTTTCGGGCAGCGTGGCGTTCGCGAAGGGCGATTTTCTGCTGTAGCACCCCTTCGGCGTCCGCCCGGCGCGACCAACACAACGATCATCCGTGCATTTGAGGCCCGGGCTACGGTGCCGCGTCCTCATGAAAATGGTTGTAGACCAGCCGGGCGACGTTCTCGGAAATGCCCTCGACGGCCATGAGATCGGCAATGCCGGCGCGCGACACCGCCTTTGCCGTGCCGAAGTGCTGCAGCAGGGCGCGTTTGCGGCTCGGTCCGACCCCGGCGATCTCGTCGAGCGGGTTCTTCACCATCTCCTTCTTGCGCCGTGCCCGGTGCGAGCCGATGGCAAAGCGATGCGCCTCGTCGCGCAGGCGCTGGACGAAGTAGAGCACCGGATCGCGCGGCGGCAGCGAGAAGTCTGGCGTGCCCGCGGCAAAGAAGCGTTCCCGGCCGGCCTCGCGGTCGGCGCCCTTGGCGACGCCGATCGCGATCACCTGGTCGGTGATGCCGAGCTCCTGCAGGATGGCGCGCACCGCCGTCATCTGCCCCTGTCCGCCGTCGATGAGGATCACATCCGGCCAGGCGGGGAAGGGCAGGTCGGCGGCGTCGGCGGCTTTGTCCGCGCCCGCATCGGCGCTGCGGTCGGGCAGGCCCTCTTCCTTGATCAGGCGGGAGAAGCGCCGCGTCATCACCTCGCGCATCATGCCGAAGTCGTCGCCGGGGGTGATGTCGGTCGACCTGATGTTGAACTTCCGGTACTGGCTCTTGACGAAGCCCTCCGGGCCGGCGACCACCATGCCGCCCACCGCATTGGTGCCCATGATGTGCGAGTTGTCGTAGATCTCGATCCGGCGCGGCACGTAAGGCAGTTTGAAGGTCTGGGCGAATCCCTCCAGCAGCCGCGACTGCGATGCCGTCTCGGCCAGCTTGCGGCCATGCGCCTCGCGCGCATTTGCCAGCACCTGGTCGACCAGGTCCTTCTTTTCGCCGCGCTGCGGCACAAGGATCGACACCTTGTAACCGGACTTCTCGCTCAGCGCTGCGGCCAGCAGGTCCAGTTCCTCGATCTTTTCCGACAGCAGGATCTGCCGCGGGCAGGGCTTGTCGTCGTAGAACTGCGCCAGAAATGCGTTCAGCACCTCGGCGCCTGTCAGCTGCGGGTCGGCCTTCGGGAAATAGGCCCGGTTGCCCCAGTTCTGGCCGGTGCGGAAGAAGAACACCTGGATGCACGAGATCCCGCCCTCGTGGTGGATGGCGAAGACGTCGGCCTCCTCGACGCCGGCCGGATTGATGCCCTGGTGGCTCTGGACGTGGCTCAGCGCCGCCAGCCGGTCGCGATAGACGGCGGCGCGCTCGAAATCGAGTTCCTCTGCCGCCTCGTTCATCGCCGCGGCGATCTGGCCCTTCACGTTCTGGCTCTTGCCGGAGAGGAAATCTTTCGCCTCCTTCACCAGTTCGGCATAGCCGGCGTCGCTGATCTCATGGGTGCAGGGCGCCGAGCAACGTTTGATCTGGTAAAGCAGGCAGGGCCGGGTGCGGCTTTCGAACACGCTGTCGGTGCAGGTGCGCAAGAGAAACGCCCGCTGCAGCGAGTTGATGGTCCGCCCGACGGCGCCGGCCGAGGCGAACGGCCCGAAATAATCGCCCTTGCGGCTGCGCGCGCCGCGATGTTTGAAGATTGCCGGTGCGCGGGTGTCGGCCGTCAGCAGGATATAGGGAAAGGATTTGTCGTCGCGCAGTTGCACGTTGAAGCGCGGGCGCAACCGCTTGATCAGGTTCGCTTCGAGCAGCAGCGCTTCGGTCTCGGTGCGCGTCGTGACGAACTCCATGTTCGCCGTCTGACCGATCATCCGGCCGATGCGATTGGAGTGACCGCGCCCGAGCGCATAGTTACTGACGCGCTTCTTCAGGCTGCGCGCCTTGCCGACATAGAGCACGTCGCCGGCTTCGTTGAACATGCGGTAGACGCCGGGACTGTTCGGCAGGCGCTTGACGAAGGCCTGGATCAGTTCCGCGCCGCGCAGGCCTTGCGGGACGTCGACCGCCTCCGACCACTCGATTGCGGGCAGCGGCGCGGGGGCGGGCTGGGCGTCTGCCGCCAGATCCTCCTCGTCATCCCGTTCGTTCTCGTCATAGAGGATGCCGCCATCCTCGATAGGCCTTCCGGTGGTCATTCCGCGATCTCCGCCACGTCTGGCGTTTCCCAGGTGAGCTGTTTTTCGCCGTCCAGAGCCATCATTTGCCCGCGAATCGATGGCGTGTCGAACACAAAGCCGATCGTTCGGCCGGTTTCCTCAACCCGCGGGTCGGATCGCAGCAAAAGCGCCGCGGCCTGCGCCCGAAAAACGGCGCGCTCGGCGGTTCGTTTCGGCGCGTCCGATGACGATTCCTCAACAGCCCGCCCGTATTGCGTCGCCGTTGCTTGCACGATCTCAGATATATCGAATGAGCGTCTGCTTAAACCGGATCAGATGAAAATTTACAAAGAAATTAACAAAAAGTGTTATCTCTGCAGTAATTCTGAATTTTACTGAAGTATATTCGATGATTTTGGTTTATGGTTAACAAATTGCCTGTTGTTTGAAAGCAACATCTTAATCTGATCACGGCTGCGCCACGAAAATTCCACATTTTGGCTCTTTCAAATCCTCAATCTTTATTCAATTTGATCTCAACCGGGCGGTTTGAACCGTATATTAGTAATGCCGAATTGGCGTGTAGTTTGCTGTCGGCATGGGAATGCAAAGGAGAATAGTATGCGCACCCTGATCATCACCCTGATGGCTTCCGCAATGTCGATCGCCGCCTTCCAGGCAGCCCATGCGGCCGATGCCGTCGAGGAAATCCCGCAGGCTCCGGCCGCCGATTTCTCCGAGCCCGTCGGTGGAAACTGGGCCGGTGGCTACGCCGGTGGTACCGTCACCTGGCAGCATGGCAACTTCGAGAAGCAGAGCGGCAACGGTGCCAACGGTTTCGGCGGCGGCGTCTATGGCGGCTACAACATGCAGAACGGCCAGCTGGTCTACGGTGGTGAAGCCGACGTCAACTACTCGGGCATCGATTCGAAAAACGCGACCCGCGAGGCCAAGCAGGGCGTCAACGGCTCGCTGCGTGCCCGCGTCGGCGTCGATCTGAACCCGGTGCTGCTGTATGGTACGGGCGGTGTTGCCGTCGCGCGCTCGAAGATGGAGGACGATACTTCGTCCGACAAGCGCACCATGTACGGCTGGACGGCCGGCGTCGGCGCCGAAGGCTTCGTCACCGACAACGTCACGGCCCGCGTCGAGTACCGTTACACCGACTACGCCGACAAGAAGTTCAGCCTCGACTCCGGCAACGTCCGGGCCGGCCAGGACGAGCAGAGCGTCCGCGTCGGCATGGGTTACAAGTTCTAATCCGGCGGATCCAAGAATAGATGTCGAGGGCCGGGCGAGCGATCGCCCGGCCCTCGCTGCTGTTTGGGGGGAAGCAGAGATCCGTCTTGCCGGTTCGCAGCACCGCGAAAGAATCGAAAACGTCTGTCAGTTTGTCGTGGGCTGCAAATGTTCGCGATAGCGCGTTTCAAAATGCCTGAAGCGTTGCTGGCTTTATTGTTGTGCGGATAATGTTGCGAAAATAAAAATTAGTAGATAATAAAATTATATTTCTGCATTAGGGGAGGAGAATGAGTATGGCAACCTTTACGATGTATTTCCCGGGTGGGAAATATCCTGCCGGGTACTCACCGGCAATTGATGGTCTGACTGAAAATGTAATGTTCGGAAGTCTGGTGGAACTCGACCGTGCAACGCTCGTGGGAACTACATCGGCGACGTTGATTCGGTTGAAGTTGATCAATGGACTGGAGCTAAGGATTAGCGGCACTGGCTTTTCTTTCGACAGCGACGGGGCAACAGCGGGAACGATCACAAAGTTCGAACTTCGGCAAAGCAACGGCACATCTCTTGTGCAGAAGCTCGAGGTCAGCAACCTCTCGCTGGTTCTGTTCGAGGATGCTGCGATCAACCTCGATCCGTGGCAGATGCAAGCCTGGCTGCTGAGGGGAAGTGATACGCTCAACGGTTCCGCCGGGATGGACAATCTCTCGGGGCATGCAGGCAATGACATCATGAACGGTTTGGGCGAGAGCGACTACATCGAGGGCGGCGAAGGCAGGGATACATACGATGGGGGCGAGGGCTACGATCAACTCAGCTTCGCGGATGCCCGCGGGAATGCCAACGCATTCCGCGGTATCGTGCTCGATGCCGTTGCGGGCACCGTCACTGATCCCTGGGGCAATCAGGAGACATTCAAGAACTTCGAAAGCTACCGCGGCAGCCATTTTGCCGACAAGATGACCGGGAGCAGTCTCGGCGAAGAATTCATGGGACTGGGGGGGCGAGATGCAATCAACGGCGGCGGCGGCTTTGATGTCGTGCGCTATCACCGGGATTCTTCGCACGGCGGCACCCGCGGCGTGACCGTCAACCTTGCAACAGGCGTGGCGGTCGACGGTTTCGGCAGGCAGGATACCTTGACCAGCATTGAAGGCGTGCGGGGAACCGAATTTGCCGACAAGCTCACCGGGAGCAACGCCGCAAACTTTTTGCGGGGCGACGGCGGCAACGATACGCTTGCCGGCGGGCTGGGTAACGACAGGCTGGACGGCGGAAGCGGGAAGGACAGCTTCATTTTCAACACCACGCTCAACAGCGGCACGAATGTGGACGTCATCGAAGATTTCGACCCCACCGCCGACCTGATCAAGCTTGAGAACAGCATCTTTAAGGCATTCGGCGCCACCGGCGCATTGGCGTCCACGGCCTTTGCGGCCAATGCAACCGGTCTTGCCAGCAACGCTTCCCATCGTATCATTTACGAGAAAGACACCGGCGAACTCTACTACGACGCTGACGGAACCGGCGCTGGCAACTCGGTCCTGTTCGCTAAGATCGGTACTAATCTCGCGCTATCGTATCAAGATTTCCTCATCATCTGATCGGCTGGGCAATCGAACTGAGCCTGCCGGCAACAATCGGCGGGCTTGCATTTTCCGTGGGGGTAGGTGCCGCGCTCGGCCTCAATCCTTGAACTGCGCATAGTCCGGAAACACCGCTTCGAACCTCGACAGGTAGCGCTTGAGCTTCGGCCGGCCCCGTTGCCACTGTCCGGCGAAGCGCAGCTCGATGTAGCGCAGCATTGCGGCCAGCGCGAAGTGGCCGCCATGCGGCTTCTTGCCGAGCCGCGGCATGTTGCTCTCGAGGTGATCCAGCGCCCGCTCCACCTTCGACCATTGCCGGTCGATCCATGGCTGGTGCAGCTTGTCCTCCGGCCGCATCCGGCGCTCGTAGACGATCGCCAGCAGGCAGTCGCAGATGCCGTCCGCGGTTGCTTCGAGCACTTCGGCCTCCGTCCGCCTGGCGCTCGCGCGCGGATAGAGCTTGCGGCCGGTCTCCCGGTTGATGAACTGCATGATGACCCGGCTGTCGAAAATCGCCTGGCCGCTGTCGGTCACAAGCGTCGGGATCTTGCCGAGCGGATTGGCGGCGATCAGGTCGGCCGGATCGGCGGTGGTGTCGACCGCGAGGTGCTCGGCATGAAGGCCGCTGTAGTGGGCAGCCATGCGGACCTTGGTGGAGTACGGCGAGGTCGAGGAATAGTAGATCTTCAATTGTGTTCTCCTGAATGGCGCTAGCGAACGGGCGGCTGGGATATGGTTTTCGCCTTGCAGGCGGCGCGGTCGACCTCGGGACAATCGCGGAAATCGAGGGCGGGCGTCATGCAGATGCGGATCTCGTCGAGCCGGCCCCGGTCGCAGGTCACGGCGACGCCGCGCTCGGTCAGGCCCGGATTGGCCGCCACCAGCGCCCGTTCGATCGCAGCCGTGCCCAGCGGCTCGCCGGAAGCCTGTTCCAGGCCGTCGGGTATGGCGACGCGCGCAAAGGCCGCGCGGGTCGCGGCCAGGTAGTCGCGCTGCGACTGCCCCGAGCAACTGCCGTGCTTGCGCCATTGATGTCCGATCAGGCCCATGGACGGGATGATGTCGAGATACTGTTTGCCGAGTGCCGCCGGCACCCGGTCGGGTTCGCGCGTGCGGCAGAATTCCGGGTAACCGCGCTCGAACTGCGGCCACAGGCCGTGAACGATAAAGCCGGCCTTGCGGCCGCTGCGGCACTGCTCGCCGGTGCCGGCCGCATCATTGTCCATGCACCAGGTCGGCGACCAGGACAGCGATAGCACATAGAAATCGAAGCCGTGCCCCTGCGGCACCGGCGCCTTGGCGGCGACCGATTCGCCGGCGGAACCGGCGGGCTTCCCGCCTTCGGACCGTGCCGGTTCGTCGCCGCATCCAACGAGCGCCAGCGGCAGCGCTGCGGCAAGCAGAAGCGCGGCAAGGCGGGCGGCGGGGCGCCGGTCAGGCTTATCCGGATCGGGCACGGCTCAATAGGACGGCTGAAGCGACGCACAACGGGCGCCGTAGACATACCAGGGATCGAGGCCGGGAATGCAGAACTCGATGCTGCGCCCGACCCCGGCAAAGCCCCAGGGCCGCTCGATCAGATAGAACAGCGGGCGGTGGCTGCCGTCCGTCAACGTCGCGTCGGCGAGGCAATATTCGCGCTGAACCGACGAGATATACTGGTTGAACGGCTCGAACCCGATCAGTTGCATGCCGCGGATTTCGTAGATCGACAGGTTCTGCCGGATGTAATTCGCGGCCTTGTACTCGAAGCGGCTGGTGATGAAGCGAAGCACGCCCGGATCGGTGCAGGCGCCTGTCGGCCGGGCGGAAGCATAGGCCGGCCTGGGCTCGCCATATGTGCCGTAATCGGCGGCGTTCGCCGCGGAGGCAAAAAGACCGGGCAACAGGCTTACTGCTGCAATTACGGCGCGTGCGAACATGTTCCCCTCCGGGCCGACTCGCTCCAATGGCGATCGGCAAGCGCTCGACTTGGCGTTCTGGCCCGCACCGGCGTCCTCACACCTGAGCAGCAGATTGCGGCCCGACCCGGTTGCGGTCAAGAGGCGAGTTGCGTCTCGCCGGCGAGCCAGAAGCTGCGCGCCGAGGCGAAGCGGTCCTGCCGCAGCCGCTCCTTCAGGAACGGCAGCAGCTTCTCCAGTTCTGCCTTCAGCGTATAGGGCGGATTGACGACGATCAGGCCGGAGCCGGTCAGGCCCGTCGTCTCGCGATCGCTCCGCACCGAAAGTTCCGCACACAGCATCTTCGGAATCTTGAGTTCCTTCAGCGCCTTGTGGAAATCGGCGATTGGCGCGCCCTTCTTCAGCGGATACCAAAGACAGTAGGTGCCGCCGGCAAAGCGGCGGTATGCCCTCGCCAGTCCCTCTGCCAGCCGCTCGTACTCGCCTTCCTTTTCGAACGGCGGATCGACCAGGATGATGCCGCGCTTTTCCTTCGGCGGTACATGCGCGCCGAGCGCCAGCCAGCCGTCCAGGTGGGTGATCCGGCTCTGGAAGTCGCCATCGAACAGTCGGTGCAGGGTTTCGTAGTCGTCCGGGTGCAGTTCCATCGCGGACAGGCGGTCCTGCGGGCGGAACAATGCGCGCGCAAGCTTCGGCGAACCGGGATAAAGCCGTACGCCGCCATCGGGATTGAGCGCCTTGACCGTATCGAGATAGGGCGCAAGCAACGCGGCGATGTCCGCCGGCAACTCGCCGTCGAGCAGCCGGCCGATGCCGTCGCGCCACTCGCCGGTCTTCTGCGCCTCCTCGCTGGACAGGTCGTAGAGGCCGATCCCGGCATGGGTGTCGAGCACGCGGAACGCCTTGTCCTTGCCCTGCATGTAGATGATCAGCCGGGCCAGCACTGCGTGCTTGAGCACGTCGGCGAAATTGCCCGCGTGGTAGATGTGGCGATAGTTCATTGCATTCCCGTGATGCGCCGATGAATTGTTGAGATGGGAGAAGATTCTGCCTTCTTGGCGCTCTTGCTCTGGAATATAGAAAAGCCATGAACGTTGCGACCCCCAATCTCGGCAAACCCACGATCGGCCACTCGGTCTGTCCGCACGATTGTCCCTCCGCCTGCGCGCTCGACATCGAGATCGGCGCCGACGGGCGGATCGGCAAGGTGCGCGGCAGCGCCGACAACAGCTACACGGCCGGCGTCATCTGCGCCAAGGTCGCCCGCTACGCCGACCGGCTCTACCATCCCGACCGGTTGATGAAGCCGCTGCGCCGCAGGGGCGAGAAGGGCGGCGGCGACTGGCAGGAGATCTCCTGGGAGGCCGCCCTCGACGAGATCGCCAACGCCTTCGTCACGGCCGAGCAGGCGCATGGCAGCGAGGCGGTCTGGCCCTATTACTATGCCGGCACGATGGGGCAGGTGCAGCGCGATTCGATCGACCGGCTGCGCCACGCCAAGCGTTATTCCGGCTTCTTCGACTCCATCTGCACCAACACCGCCTGGACCGGCTACGTGATGGGCACCGGCAGCCTGCGCGGTCCGGACCCGCGCGAGATGGCCAAGGCCGATTGTGTCGTCATCTGGGGCACCAACGCCGTTGCCACCCAGGTCAACGTGATGACGCACGCGACGAGGGCGCGCAAGGAGCGCGGCGCCAAGCTCGTCGTCATCGACATCTACGACAACCCGACGATGAAGCAGGCCGACCTGGCGCTGAAGCTGCGCCCCGGCACGGATGCCGCGCTTGCCTGCGCCGTCATGCACATCGCCTTCCGCGACGGCTACGCCGACCGTCCCTACATGGAAAAATTCGCGGACGATCCGGCCGGGCTGGAGGCGCATCTGTCCACCCGCGGGCCGGAATGGGCGGCAGCGATCACCGGGCTATCGGTGGAGGAGATCGAGGCGTTTGCCCGCCTCGTCGGCGAGACGAAGCGCACCTTCTTCCGCCTCGGCTACGGTTTTACCCGCAGCCGCAACGGCTCCGTCTCCATGCATGCGGCCGCTTCGGTCGCAACCGTGCTCGGCTCCTGGCAATACGAGGGCGGCGGCGCCTTCCACAACAACGGCGCGATCTTCCGCCTCGACAAGCGCGAACTGATGGGCCTCGACATGGTCGATCCCGAGATCCGCGAACTCGACCAGTCGCAGATCGGCCGGGTGCTCACCGGCGATCCGGTGGCGCTGCGCCACCGCGGGCCGGTGACGGCCATGCTGATCCAGAACACCAATCCCGCCAACATCGCCCCCGAGCAGCGGCTGGTGAAGCGCGGCTTCCTGCGCGATGACCTGTTCGTCGCCGTGCACGAGCATTTCATGACGGATACGGCGAAACTCGCCGATATCGTCCTGCCTGCGACCATGTTCGTGGAGCACGACGACCTCTATCGCGGCGGTGGACACCAGCACATCCTGCTCGGCCCGAAACTCGTCGAGCCGCCGTCGACGGTGCGCACCAATCTCTTCGTCATCGACGAACTGGCGAAGCGCCTCGGCGTCGCCCACCTCCCGGGATTCGGCCTCTCGGAGCGCGAGCACATCACCCGTATGCTGCCGCATTACGAGACCGATTATGACGGACTTGCGGAGGAGAAATGGATCGACTGCCAGCCGGACTTCGAAACCGCGCATTTCGCCAAAGGCTTCGGCCATCCGGACGGCAAGTTCCGCTTCCGCCCGGATTGGACCGCGACGCCGGCGCCCAACCAGCCGCCAGCCTCGATCGGTCTGCTCGGGCCGCATCAGGCGTTGCCGGCATTCCCCGATTATGTCGCGGTGATCGAGACGGTCGATGACGCCCATCCGTTCCGTCTGGCCACACCGCCGGCGCGCACCTATCTCAATTCCAGCTTTACCGAGATGAAGTGGTCGCGCGAACGCGAGGGCCGGCCGGAGGTGATGGTGCATCCCGCCGACGCCGAGGCCAACGGCGTGGCGGACGGCGACATCGTCCGGCTCGGCAACGGGCGCGGCGAAATCCGCCTGCATGCGAAGATCACCGATGCGGCCAAGCCCGGCGTGCTGATCGCGGAAGGCGTCTGGCCGAACGACACCCATCTCGATGGTGAAGGCATCAACGTCCTGACCGGCGCCGACCCGGTCGCCCCCTATGGCGGCGCGGCTCTGCACGACAACCGCGTCTGGCTCGCGAAAGACACCGCATGACCACCAGGTTCAGAGAAGCGAAGATCGAGATCGTTTCCGACAAGACGCTCTCGGACAATTGGTACCACCTGCGCAACGTCACCTTCGACTACACCCGCTCGGACGGCGAGACGGTGCGGATGAAGCGGGAGGTCTACGACCGCGGCAACGGCGCGACGATCCTGCTGCACGACCGGAAGCGCGACACGATCATCCTCGTCCGCCAGTTCCGCATGCCCGCCCATCAGAACGGCCACTCCGGCTGGCTCTTGGAAACGCCCGCCGGTCTGCTCGACGGCGACGATCCCGCCGATGTCATCCGCCGCGAGGTGATGGAGGAGACTGGCTACCGCATCGACGAGGTAAAATCGCTCTTCCGGGTGTTCATGAGCCCGGGCGCGGTGACCGAGATCATCCATTTCTTCGCCGCCGAGATCGATGCCTCGATCCGCGAAGGCGAGGGCGGCGGCCTCGATCATGAACACGAGGACATCGAGGTGGTCGAGGTGAAGCTCGACGACGCGGCGCGAATGATCGAGACCGGCGAGATCTGCGACGCCAAGACGATCATGCTGATCCAGTGGGCGCTGCTGCAGCGGTCGGCAGCCTGAACACGGCGCCGATCCGCCCCGTGCGGGTCAGGCAGGCGGATCGTGGGATCAGAACCGGCCCTTCAGTCCCACCGACACCGACATGGACCGGAATGCGCCCCCACCGCCGTCGTCGTAGGTTTCCTGCTCGCCGGTCGGCACATAGGTCGCACTGGAGTCGGCATCCGCCTCGAACATCTTCTCGAATGCCGCGCCGACATAGAAAAGCGTTTGCGGCGTCAGGCTGTAGCCAGCCTCGATATTCGCCGTCACCACCGGCGTCGCCTCGAACCTGTCGATGAAATGCAACGAGCGCTGCCAATGGTCGTCGACGCCGCGCGCGCCCAGCGTGAAGCCGCCCTGCAATGCGCCGGTAAACACCCAGTCTCCCAGCCGTTGCGAACCGTTCAGTGCCGCATAGGGGACCGGCAGTTGCTGGCGATAACTGATGCTGGGCTCGCCATCGCGGAAGACGCCGCGGCTGTCGCGGAAGCTGTCGACACTGTAGGCGTAAGTGCCGCCATAGGCCGACCACTTGACGTCGGTGTATCGCAGGCCACCGCCCAGGCCGAAGGATGCCGTGCCATTGTCGTAGACCGCGCGGCCGATTTCGCCCTCGATGCGGAAATAGTGGTCCAGCCGTGTGTCGCGGTGGATGGACCGGTCACTCCAGGCGTCCATGCCGCTGCCCGGCTCGGCAAACGGGGGAATCCAGTCGTAGTCGCGCATATGCCCGTCGCCGTCGAAGCCTGCCGAGGCGGTCAGGCGCAACTGCCATTCCTTCGGCAGTTCTACGTCCAGCGTGCCGGTGACGATCTTGACGGCGTTGCTCTCCCAGATCAGCCGGCTGAGCCGCTTGCCGTTCTCATCGAACACCAGTTCATCGGCCCAGAGGTTTGCCAGGCCGACGCTGCCGGAAATGCGGATCGTGCCGTCGGCCGACTGGGTTATGAAGTCGGCGGTGTGCCCCTGGGCGGGCAGGGCCGCCATACAGAAAGTCAGGAGTGTCCAGAATCGAGCCGGCATGGACAAGTCGGTCCCCCAAGACAGTCGACGCGGCCAGGCGGCCGGCGGCTGAATGATTGTGTTGCTGAGCGTCACGGGCCGCGCGAGCGCACCCCCGTCTTGTGCACGAAGCCGCAAGCTAGGCAGCACCATCGCATGGGGCAAGTGCCCTCAGCATTTATCCAATGGAATCAGAGGCCGGAGGAGACGAGCGAGGCAGTTTGCCCGACCGCGGCCGCTCCTGTCGCGACGGCCTTGGCATTTTTCATCCTGACCTTGCCCTCCGCCACCAGCCTTAGAGCCAGCGGATAGGCCCGGTGTTCGACGGTGAGCACGCGCGCGGCGAGGTCGGCCGGCGTATCGCCGGCCATCACCGGCACGGCCGCCTGCACGATCGCCGGGCCCTCGTCCATGCCTTCGGTGACGAAGTGCACGGTGCAGCCGGCGATCTTCATGCCGGCCTCGATGGCCCGACGGTGCGTGTCGAGGCCGGGAAACAGCGGCAGCAGGGAGGGGTGGATGTTGAGGATGCGACCCTCGTGGCGGGCAATGAAGCGCCCCGAAAGCAGCCGCATGTAGCCGGCGAGGCAGACGATATCCGGGCGTTGCCGGTCGAGCTCCGCGAGGATCGCTTCCTCGTGCGCTTCCTTGGAGACAAAATCCTTGCGCGGGAAGACGAAGGTCGGGATGCCGATTTCCTGCGCCTTAGCCAGCCCGCCGGCGTCCGCCTTGTCGGAAAAGACCGCGACGATCTCGGCGGGGAAATCCGCCGCCGCACATTCCTGCGCCAGCCGCAGCATGTTCGAGCCGCTGCCCGAGATGAAGGCGACGACGCGCTTGCGGGGGGCGCCGGATGTCATAGGGCAAGCGTGCCCTTGTAGCTGGTGCCGGGCGTGCCTTCCGCGCGGGCGATCATGCGACCGAGCGTGAATACGCTCTCGCCCTCGGCTTCGAGCACGGCACTGACTTTTTCGACGTCACCGGCCGAAACGACGGCGATCATGCCGACGCCGCAGTTGAAGGTGCGCAGCATTTCGTTGGCGGCGACGTCGCCGGTCTTCGACAGCCAGGAGAACACCGCCGGGGCCTTCACCGCGTCGAGGTCGATCTCGGCGGCAAGCTGCTTCGGCAGCACGCGCGGAATGTTTTCCGGGAAGCCGCCGCCGGTGATGTGGGCGAGCGCCTTGACCGCGCCAGTCTCGCGGATCGCCTTCAGGAGCGGCTTTACATAGATCTTCGTCGGCGTCATCAGCGCCTCGGCCAGCGTCTGGCCGGCCGCGAACGGGGCAGGGGCGTCCCAGCCAAGGCCCGACAGCGCCACGATCTTGCGCACCAGCGAGTAGCCGTTCGAGTGGACGCCGGAGGAGGAAAGCCCGAGGATGACGTCGCCCTCGACGATGTCGCCGGCCGGCAGCAGCTTGCCGCGTTCGGCAGCACCGACCGCGAAGCCGGCGAGGTCGTAGTCGCCCCCGGCATACATGCCCGGCATCTCCGCTGTCTCGCCGCCGATCAGCGCGCAGCCGGCCTGGCGGCAGCCCTCGGCGATGCCGCCGACGATCGCCGCCCCCTGGTCGGGGTCGAGCTTGCCGGTGGCGAAGTAGTCGAGGAAGAACAGCGGCTCGGCGCCCTGCACGACGAGGTCGTTGACGCACATGGCCACGAGGTCGATGCCGACGGTATCGTGCTTGTCCGCGTCGATCGCGATCTTCAGCTTGGTGCCGACGCCGTCATTGGCGGCGACCAGCACCGGGTCGGTGAAGCCTGCCGCCTTCAGGTCGAACAGGCCGCCGAAACCGCCGATCTCGCCGTCGGCGCCGGGGCGGCGCGTCGAGCGCACGGCCGGCTTGATCTTCTCGACCAGCAGGTTGCCCGCGTCGATGTCGACGCCCGCGTCGCTATAGGTCAGGCCGTTTTTCCCAGACTGGCTCATGCTCGGATCTCCGCTGGTGCAGGTGTTTGCGCCCGATTGGCACGTCGGGGGCGGAAGTGCAAGCGCAATGCCCGCATCGGCCAGGCCTTTTTCACGTTTTTGCCGGCGACCGCTCGCCGGTCTCGCCGTGGGGCTTTAATTCGTTGGCCATCGGCTCCACATTGCGTTGCAAATCGGGCGAGGGAGGGCTTCTGGCAGGCGATGACGATACCGAACATGATCACGGTCGCACGGCTTCTGGCCGTGCCGGTCTTTGCCTGGGCGCTCCTGGAAGGACGGCTGTCCGCCGCATTTTTCATCTTCCTCGCGGCCGGGCTTTCGGATGCGGTCGACGGCTACCTGGCGCGGCGGTGGGACCAGCATTCCGCCTTCGGCGCCTGGCTCGACCCGATCGCCGACAAGCTGCTGATGGCGAGTGCCTACGGCCTGCTCGGCTTTCTCGGCGTCCTGCCGGCATGGCTGGTTCTGCTCGTGATCGGCCGTGATGTTCTGATCGTTGCTGCGGTTGCGGCCGCGCGCCTGCAGGGCAAGGCGCTGGAGACCAAGCCGATCCTGGTCTCAAAGGCGAATACGGCTGCGCAGGTGTTCCTCGTCGTGCTCGTGCTTGCCGACCTCGCCTTTGCCTTTGCGGCTGATCATGTTGTTTGGGCCGTCATCCTCGTCGCCGCCGCCTTGACCATCCTCTCCGGAGCGGCCTATTTCAATATATGGATGCGCCGCATGCGGGGAGTGACGGCACCGTGAAGGGCCACGAGATCGAACAGCAAAGACCAACAACCTCGACCCATGTCAGTGGCGCCGGGCTGAAGCGGCAAGTGGTGTTCTGGTTGCTGGCCCTTGCGGGCCTCATCCTGTTCCTGCTGGTTTTCAGCTCGATCCTGCTGCCCTTCGTCGCCGGCATGGCGCTCGCCTATTTCCTCGATCCCGTCGCCGACCGGCTGGAGCGTTTCGGGCTCAGCCGCACGCTGGCGACCGTCGTCATCCTGGTCGCCTTCCTCATCCTCTTCGCGCTGTCGCTGATGATCATCATTCCGCTGCTGGCGACGCAGGCTTCGGACCTGCTGTCCAAGCTCCCGGGCTATCTCGCCCAGTTGCAGTCGCTGGTGACGAGTTTCGACCCGGACATCCTGCCGCCGTGGATCTCGAGCCAGATGGGCACGATCAAGCAGGGTTTTGCCGGCGTCCTCGCCGAGGGCGCGGGGCTCCTCGGCACGATCTTCAAGCAGATCTGGAACTCCGGGCTTGCGCTCGTCGACATCGCGTCGCTTCTGATCGTGACGCCGGTCGTCGCCTTCTACCTGCTGCTGGACTGGGACCGGATGATTGCCAAGGTGGACAGCTGGGTGCCGCGCCAGCACGTGGAAAGCGTGCGCCAGATCGCCGATGAGATGAACACGGCGATTGCCGGCTTCGTCCGCGGCCAGGGCTCGATCTGCATCATCCTCGGTCTGTTCTACGGCATCGGGCTGACCGCCGTCGGGCTCAACTTCGGCCTCTTGATCGGATTGTTCGCCGGCATGATCAGCTTCGTGCCCTATGTCGGCTCGATGGTCGGGCTGGTGCTCTCGGTCGGCGTCGCCATCGTGCAGTTCTGGCCGGATTATCTGTGGATCGGTGCCGTCATTGCCATCTTCTTCTCCGGCCAGTTCATCGAGGGCAACATCCTGCAGCCGAAGCTGGTCGGCAAGCAGGTGGGGTTGCATCCGGTCTGGCTGATGTTCGCGCTGTTTGCTTTCGGTGCGCTGTTCGGTTTCGTCGGCCTGCTCGTCGCCGTTCCGGCCGCCGCCGCGGTTGGCGTGCTTGTCCGCTTCGGCCTGCAGCACTACCTTGACAGCGACCTCTATCACGGCCAGGGCAATCCGCCTGTTGCCAAGAAGAAAGAGACGGCTTCGAAAACGAAGCCGTGACCGAGTATCGCATGAAGTCGCCGAAGGCCATTGAGCAATTGCCGCTTACGTTCCAGCACGTTCCTGCGTCCGGGCGGGAGGACCTGCTGATCTCGGATCCGTTGAGTGCGGCGGTAACCGTCGTGGACGCCTGGCCGAACTGGCCGTCGCCGGTCGTGATCCTGGCCGGACCGGTCGGGTCGGGCAAGTCCCATCTGGCGGCGATCTGGCGCGAGCGGGCCGGTGCGGCCGAGATCCACCCGGTCGAGGGCGCCGGTGCGGAGGAGGCGGCGGCTGCCGGCCCCGTGCTCTTTGAGGACGTCGACCGGCGCGGCTTCGACGACCGGGCGCTGTTCCACGTCATCAACAATGTCCGCCAGCTCGGCCACACGCTGCTGATGACGACGCGGCTCTGGCCGATGTCCTGGCCGGTCGAACTGCCCGACCTGCGGTCGCGGCTGAAGGCGGCGACCGTGGTGGAGATCGGCGAACCGGACGACGAGTTGCTGTCGCAGGTCATCGTCAAGCTCTTTGCCGACCGGCAACTCTTTGTCGATGACCGCCTCGTCTCCTACATTGTGGCGCGTATGGAGCGCTCGCTAGACGCGGCCCAGACGCTGGTCGAGCGCCTCGACCGCCTGGCGCTTGCGCGCGGAAGCCGCATCACCCGGGCGCTCGCCCAGGAAGTGCTAGGCGAGATGGCGGTGGGAGACGGTGACGGGCTTCGGGATTGACTGTCACGGAACCGTCGTCAAACTGCTCTACGAGCCTGAAACAAAAACCAAGGGGCGGTGATGGACATGGACGGAATCTCGACGACTGTGGATAGCGCGGAGCAGATGGCGAGTGAAAGTGTTGCGCCCGTTTCGGACCTGATGACCAGCCCGGACCGCTTCGTGAACCGGGAGTTCTCCTGGCTGCAGTTCAATCGCCGTGTTCTCGAGGAAACCCTCAACACCGCCCATCCGCTGCTCGAGCGCGTGCGGTTCCTGTCGATATCGGCTGCCAATCTCGACGAGTTCTTCATGGTGCGCGTTGCCGGCCTTGAGGGCCAGGTCCGGCAGGGGATCGCCATGCGCAGCCCCGACGGCAAGACCTCTGCCGAACAGCTCGACGACATCCTCAAGGAGATCGACAACCTGCAGATGGAGCAGCAGGCGTCGCTTGCGGTCCTGCAGCAGTACCTGGCCAAGGAGGACATCGTCGTCGTCCGTCCGGCCGCCCTGAAGGCCGAAGACCGTGCCTGGCTGGCCCAGGAGTTCGAACAGTCGATCTTCCCGGTGCTGACGCCGCTTTCGATCGATCCGGCCCATCCGTTCCCCTTCATCCCCAATCTCGGCTTTTCGATGGGGCTGCAACTGACCAGCAAGCACGACGGCCACCCGATGACGGGGCTGCTGCGCCTGCCGCCGGCGCTCGACCGTTTCATCCGGCTGCCCGATCAGAAAGGCGTGATCCGCTACACGACGCTCGAGGATGCC